>CAJWQN010000005.1 GCA_913045505.1 uncultured Rhodospirillaceae bacterium
CCGAGCCACGGCTCGAGCAGGGCCACCACTTCCTCGGTGGCCAGTGGTCGTGCCCCGGCGATGCCCGGCGTTCGACGCATCACGTCGATCGCGGCGTTGACGGCGGCGCTTCCGGTATGGGCCGGCAACTGAACCGTGACCACGCTGTGGGCGCCGTCCTGCCAGCGAATGATCGATCCCTCGAGCGCGACCAGCCCGGCCACCGCGATCACCGCGAAATAGACGTTCAAGGCCAGAACCCAGGGCAGAAACCGGGTCGAATCATCCTTGCCGAGAGCGAGCGGGGCGGATTTGGCGGCCATGGGGTCACTGGGCCGCCATCTCGGGATGTCCCTCGACGATCAGATGGCCCTGGTCGAGCCGCAGCCTGGGATAACGAAATTGCGACATCAACCAGTGGTCGTGGGTGGCGATGATCACGGTCGTGCCAAGCTTGTGAAGTTCCTCGAACAGGCGCAGCAACCGCAGGCTGTTGTCGGGATCCACGTTGCCCGTGGGTTCGTCGGCAAGCAGCAGATCGGGCCGGCGAATGACCGCGCGCGCGATGGCCAACCTTTGCTTGTCGCCGCCGGACAAGGTCGAAGGCGGTGCTTCCATGCTGTCGGCCAGGCCGACCCAGGCCAGCAGTTCTTCGACGGCCGCGTCGATATCGGCCTCGGCCAGACCGTCGATACGAAGCGGCAGGGCGGCATTATTGCGGGTGCTCAGATGATCGAGCAGCCGAAAATCCTGGAAGACGATCCCGATCTTGCGGCGCATCGCGCAGAGCGCGACGCGCCCGGCGGTCGCCACGTCCTGCTCGAACAGGGTGACCAGACCATGGGAAGGCAAATGCGCCAGACACAGCAATCGCAGCAGGGATGATTTCCCGGCGCCGCTGGGGCCGGTCAAAAAGTAAAACGCGCCGGGACGCAAAAAGAACGTGACATCGTGCAGCACCTCGGGCCCCAGACCGTAGCGCATGCCGACATTTTCGAAGCGCACCACGCTGTTGGCGCCTCCCATGAATCCGCGCGTCCCAGCGCCGACAATCGCACGCGATGTTGCCGCCGTCCAGCCTTGCCTTGTCGGCGCTCGCGGCCTAGCTTGTCGCTGTCCAATTCTGAACCGGCAATGCTCGCATGATTCTTGAGTGCCCGGCCTGTACGACGCATTTCGCGGTCAGCGGCGCGGCTTTGGGGGATACCGGTCGAACCGTTCGTTGCAGCAAGTGCGGCGAGACGTGGTTCCAGTCTCCGGAACAGCCCTTGGAGGATGCGGCACCGGTGGTCGAAACCCCGGTGGAGCCGGACTTCGAGCCCGAGCCGCCGCCGGAATCGGAGCCCGAGCCGGAGCCAGAGCAAGAGCAAGAGCCGGAGCCGGAGCCGGAGCCGGAGCCCGATCTCGATGGCCCAGAGGAGGACTCGGAAGACGATGACTCGGCTGACACCCCGCAAGCGCCCGAGCTCTTGCGATCCGCGGCGATGCGCCGGCAGCAGGCGGCCCCGGGCATGCCGGGATGGATCGGCTGGGCGGCGCTGGCGGCGGTGATCGTCGTGGTCGCGGCCGCGACCGCGTTGCTGCGCGACCCGATTGTCGCGGCGTGGCCCAATGCGCGGCTGCTCTACACCACCGTCGGGCTGCCGCTGGTCCCGCCCGAGCCCGAACTTGAAATTCGGAGCCTGGCGCCGGTCCGCACCACCGAGGCAGGGGAATCGGTGCTGGTGATCGAGGGCGAAATTCTCAACATGTCGAGCACCGCCAAACCGGTGCCGCCGATCCGGGTGGTGTTGCGCGACGAGGATCAGCAGGACCTCGCCGCGTGGACTTTCGAAGCCTACGACGTGAACATGGTTCCGCGCGAGATCGTCGCGTTCAAGACGTCCTATCCGGACCCGCCGGACGCGGCGGTCGGGGCCTTTCTGAGTTTCGCCACCCCGGAATGACCGGGGAAAATCGGTCAGAGACGGATGATCTGGAAGAAAATAACGACCTCGCCCACGAATCCGGCGGCAAAGGCCGCGGTGCGCACATAGGGCACCTTGGCGACGGTGACGATCGCCTGAAGCACGCGCGCCCAGAAGAACAGGGCGGCACCGAAGGCGGTGGCGGTGTTGGCGACCCCGGCGACATGGGCGATGAGAACCAGGGCCGCGAAATGGGGCAGGTTCTCGAGCAGATTCAGATGGGCGCGATGGGCGCGTTGTGCCCATAACGGCAGATCCGGCTGCTCTTCGGGATAGCCGAGGGCATCGACCATGCCCCAAGTTTGAACCCGCGAGACAATGTAGGGAATCCACATCACGGCGGCGAGGCCCGACGCCAGCGCCAACATGTACAGGTCGTAGGTCATGGATCAGTCTCCGTCGGCTGGAGGTGGATGAGCGCCGGTCAATACCAGCGCAGCAAGCGGTCGATATAATCCCGTTCCGGCGCCGGGCGGTGGCGCTCGCCGGCGCGGCGGTAGAGTTCGTCCAATATTTCGCGGCTGCGCCGGATATCCGCGTCCTTTGGAATCTGGACGAAACCGGTCGGGTCGCCCTGCATGCCCGGCGGCAGGCGGCCGAGCGGATCGCGGTTTTCGCCCAGCGGATCGGCCTGATCCTTCTCGCCGGGCTGAGTGCCTTGGCGGCCGGCCCATTGGCTGCGCAGTTTCTGGGCGCCCTCGCGCAACTGATCGAGGGCCTGGGCCTGGGGATCGATCGCCCGATCCGGCCGGCTCCGTTCCAACTCCTCGCGGGCGTCCCGCATCATGCGCTCCGCCCGGCCGAGTTCCTCGGGAATGTCCTCGCCCGATTCGCCGATGCCGCGCATGATTTCGCCCAGCGCCCGGCGCAGCATTTCCTGGCGGTTGGCACTTTGCTCGCCGTCGCCGGGTGAGAACCGCTGGCTGTCGCCGCGGGCGCGAAGCTGCTCGAAGGTATCCTCCATCAGCTCTTGCTGGTCGCTCATCAGGTTCTCGAGCTCGCGCATCAGCGGTTCGCGATCGCCGGTGGCGTCGTCGAGTCGCGACTGAGCGGTCTGCAGATTTTCAAGCATTTCCTGAAGCCGGGACAACATGTCCTGCGCGGCCTCGCGGGCACCGGTCATGGCCAGGTCGCGAGTCTGCTCGAGCATCTGCTCGAGGTCCTCGCGGCTGCGGATCGTGTCGCTGGGATCGAGCGGCGACGGTGAGTCCTGGGCCATGCTCTGCTGGGCCTGCTGGTCGAGCAGGTCGAGATATTGTTCCAAGGCTTTCTCGAGCTCGGCCATCAGCTCCTCGAGCTCCTCGTTCGAGGCGTTGGCGTCCAGGGCCTGGCGCAGGGCCTCCTGGGCTTTGCGCAGATCGCGTTCGGCCAACGACAGGGCGCCGTCCTCGATCCGCAGCGCCACCTCCCACAACAGCTCCAGCACGGCCGCGTGTCCGGCCTCGTCCTGCGGGTAGCCGAGCCGGGCGACGACGATGCGAAGCGCGAGATACGCGGTAAGGTCCTCGCCATAGTCTCCGGGCCGCTCCGAAATGCGGCCGAGGGCGGTGCGCACCGCGCGCTGCTGGTCGGGGGCCAGGGCCAGCACCCGGCGCTGCTCGACGATCGCGCGTGCCACCGGATGGCTGAAATCACGTGCGGGCAGCACCATCTCGACCGGCGCGGCTTTCCCGATCTGGCCTGCGTGATCCTCGGCGCGGATCTCGAGGCGCACCGGCATGCCCGCCCAGGGGTGGGGTGTCAGATCATGATAACTGGTCTCGTGGGCCGAGGCCGGATTGGTGCTGGCCAGCGGCAGTTGGAGGATGATCGGCGGCGCGCCGTCGTCGTCCAGGCGGTGAATGGTGGCGGCCACCCGGGTCAGGCCGTAGTCGTCATCGGCCTGGTATTCGATCCGAAGCACGCTGCGCTGGGTTCGTTTGGGCGCTACCGGCAGCTCGATCTCGGGCGCCCGGTCCGGGATCAGGTCCAAGGTCCAGGCGCCGAGCGTCACATCACCCTGGCGGATTTCAATCCCGCCACCGGAGCGAATGTCGGTTTGGAGTTCGAAATTGGCGTCGTCAACGGCGGTGAACGCTGATTCTTCGGTGGCCTCGGCACCCTCACCGGTGCGCAGCACCGGCAGACTGGCGCCACCATGCACCCGCGCGACCAGCTCGCTGCCCACCGCCACCGGCACCGGTTGATCGCGATCCGTGACCTCGGTGCGCGCGGTCAGAAAGATCGGCGCCAATCCGGTATATTCCGGTGGCGTGAGCCACGCCGCGAGCTCACCGAACGGGGCCGCGGCCGCGGCCCCGAAATCGGGTTCCATGGCGCTCGCCAGCCGGGCCGGTGCTTGCTCCCCGGCCACCGTCAGGCCGATCACCGCGGCCAGGACGATCACCGCCCTGACGGCGTAGGGGTCGCGTCGCGCCAGTCCGGAGGATGGCGGCACCACCCGTAGCCGGCTCACGGCCTCGGCCATGCGTCGCTGGTGAACCCACCAGAGCGCGCGCGCGGCCGCATCGCGGACGCCGCCGGCGGGCCTATCAAGCACCGTGGTCAGAGGTCGATGGGGCACGGCGTTGGTCCGCTCGAGGCGGCGGATACAGGCCGCCAGATCGGGCAAGGCGAAGGCGCCCCGGGCGTGCCACGACGCCACCCCAAAGGCGGCCGCGAACCCGATCAGCGCCAAGATGTGCAGCCAGCCGGGAATCGCCAGCCACAGCCCGAACAGCGAGACCACGACGAACAGGCCGACCACGGCGGTCGCGGGCCACAGGGCGGGCCACAGCCGTTCCCAGATCAGGGCCGCGCCGCTGAGCACCAGGCGCCGGCGCAGCCGCGGTTGCCCGATGCTCGCGAGGCCCGCTCCGCGCGGCGCCATCCGCCTCACGCGGCGCCCCGATCGAGCATGGTGTCTTCCGGCGGTCGCAGCCAGTCGGGCAGCCGGTCGCTGGCGATCAGGCCGTCATAGTCGGTGCGTGGGCGGATCACCGCGAACCGATCGCCCTTGACCATCACCTCGGGCACCAGCAGACGGCTGTTGTAGGTCGAGGCCATGACCGCACCATAGGCGCCGGCGGTGCGGATCACCAACAAGTCGCCCGGCGCCAGCGGCGGCAGCGGCCGATCGATGGCGAAAGTATCGCCGGTTTCGCACACCGGTCCAACCAGGTCGGCGGGCTCGAGCGGCGCGTCCGCCGGCGCGGCACGGACCGGCTCGATCGCATGCCAGGCGTCGTACATCGCCGGGCGCACCAGATCGTTCATGGCCGCATCGACGATCACGAACCGGCGATTTTCTGCCGGCTTTACGTCGAGCACGGTGGTGACCAGAATGCCGGCATTGCCCGCCACCACTCGGCCCGGCTCGAGCACCAGGCGGCAGCCCAGGGCGCCGACCGTGTCGGCGATCAGGCGCGCATAATCGTCGGGGGTCGGCGCGGTCTCGTCGCGATAGCGAATGCCCAGCCCACCGCCAAGATCGAGCCGGCGGATATCGTGGCCATCGGCACGCAGCGCCTCGACCAGTGTCGCGACCCGGGCGAACGCATCCCGGAACGGGGCAAGATCCGTGAGCTGAGATCCGATATGAACATCGACGCCGACCACGTCGATTCCGACCAATCCCGCCGCCTCGGCGTAGAGATCCCGCGCCCGCGCGATCGGAATGCCGAATTTGTCGGCTTTGCGGCCAGTCGCGATCTTGTGGTGGGTGCGGGCGTCGACGTCCGGATTGATCCGCAGCGCGACCGGGGCGCGGCGGGCGCGCGACGCGGCGATTTCCGACAGGGTCGCGAGTTCGCGTTCGGACTCGAGGTTGAACTGAAACACGCCGGCATCGAGCGCGAATGCCATCTGTGGGGCGGTCTTGCCGATGCCGGAATAGACGATGCGCTCGGCCGGAATGCCGGCGGCCAGGGCGCGCCGCGCCTCGCCCTCCGACACCACATCGGCGCCGGCGCCGAGCGCGCCCAGGGTCGCGATCACGGCCTGGTTCGAATTGGCCTTGAGCGAGTAGGCGATCAGCGCATCCTGGCCGGAGAAGGCATCGCGAAACACCGTGAAATGGCGGCTGAGCGTGGCCGTGGAATAGCAATAGAACGGCGTTGCGACCGCCGCGGCGATGTCGGGAATGGCGACATCCTCGGCATGAAGCAAGCCGTTCCGCGGGTTGAAGTGGTCCATGTCGCCTACAGGCCCCTGCGAAGTTCGGGCTCGTCCTCGCCGGGCGGCACGGGCGGGCCCTTACGCCCGCAACCCGCCGCCGCGATCGCCACGACCAGCGCCACAATCGCCAAATGCAGCGCCGCGCGCAAGCGGGCGGTCACAGAAACCGCTCCCGCGCTCTCGCCAACGCCGCCCGCACCCGCTCCGGCGCGGTGCCCGCGAGGCTGTTACGGCTGGCAACCGATCGGTCGATGCCGAGCACATCGAAAATCCCGTCCGTGATCCGGGGCTCGATGGTTTGGAAGTCGGCCAACCCGAGCGCCTCCAGATCGCAACCACGTTCCTCGGCCAGACGCACCAGCCGGCCGACCACGCCATGGGCCTCGCGAAACGGCAGGCCCAGGACCCGGACCAGCCAATCGGCGGCGTCGGTGGCGGTGGCATGGCCCGACCCGGCCATGGCCCGCATCCGCTCCGGATCGGCCGTCAAGTCGCGAATCATGCCAACCATCGCCTCCAGGCACAGGATCAAGCTGTCGAAGGCGTCGAACACCGGCTCCTTGTCCTCCTGCATGTCCTTGGCATAGGCCAGCGTCAATCCCTTGATCGTGGTCAACAAGGCGACCAGGGCGCCGACGATGCGCCCGGTCTTGCCGCGCACCAGTTCGGCGGCGTCGGGGTTGCGCTTTTGCGGCATGATCGACGAGCCGGTCGAAAAGGCGTCCGACAGGCGCACGAATCCGAAGCCGGGGCTGGACCAGACCACGAGTTCCTCGGCCAGGCGCGACAAATGGCCGGCCGCCAGCGCCGCCGCCGCGACCGCTTCCATCGCGAAATCGCGGTCCGACACCGAATCGATCGAGTTGGCGGTCGGGCGATCGAAGCCCAGCGCGCGGGCGGTGGCGTCGCGATCGATGTCGAAAGAGGTTCCGGCCAGCGCCGCCGCGCCCAGGGGACATTCGTTGAGACGGGCGCGCGCGTCCGCCATGCGGCCGCGGTCGCGTCCGAACATCTCGACATAGGCCAGCAGATGATGGGCGAAAGTGATCGGCTGCGCCGGTTGCAAATGGGTGAAGCCGGGCATCACCGTTTCGATATGCTCCTCGGCGCGCGCGATCAACGCCGCCTGCAGGTCGCGCAGCCGGTCGTCGGCGCCCTCGAGCGCGGCGCGGACCCACAGTTTGAGGTCGGTGGCGACCTGGTCGTTGCGCGAACGCGCGGTGTGCAGACGTTTGCCGGGCTCGCCGATCAGCGCGATCAGCCGGGCCTCGATATTCATGTGAATGTCTTCGAGCGCCGGGTCGAACTGGAATTCCCCGGCCTCGATTTCCCGACCGACCGACTCGAGTCCGTCGGCGATCGCCGTGCCGTCGGCCGCGCTCAAGATACCTTGGGCGACCAGCATTGCCGCATGGGCCTGGGAGCCGGCGATGTCTTCGGCATAAAGGCGCTTGTCGAATTCGATCGAAGAGTTGATTCTGGCCATTGCCTCGGCCGGATCGGCCGCGAATCGCGCCCGCAACAGCGGCGCCTGCGCTTTGCTCGCGGATGGTCTTTCGGTCATGGGGCGCGGCTCCGGGGAGTCGATCGTGGGAAGGCGAACGCCATGGCAACAGGATTGCGAGTGACGATCACGGCGGCGGCTCTGGCCGGCTTCGTTGCTCCCCTCATTGTCGCCGTCTGGCTGGTGCAATCAACCCTTCAATCGGCCGGCGAGCACCTGGCGACGGCTCCGGACTCGCTGCCGTTCACCTTCCATGATCCGGCTTTGCCCCTGCCCGACCTCGGTTTTTCCGATTCGGAAGGGCGCGCGGTCACCCTCGCCGACTTCGGGGGTCGCGTGGTGCTGTTCAATCTCTGGGCGACCTGGTGCGGGCCCTGCCTTCACGAGCTGCCCAGCCTGGACCGATTGCAAGCGGTCCTCGGCGGCACCGGGTTCACCGTCGTCGCGCTCAGCCAGGACCGGGCCGGATTGGCCGAGGTCGGCCCATATTGGGAGCGGGCGGGGCTGGACCATCTCACGGTCTATGTCGACGACGGCATGGCCGCCGGGCGGGCGATCGGCGCCCTCGGGCTGCCGACCACGCTGCTGATCGGGCGCGACGGGCGCGAACTCGGCCGCCTGGAAGGCCCGGCCGAATGGGATTCCCCGGCCGCCCTGAATTACTTTCGAACTCTGGAGCGGGAACCGTGAGCGTGGCGGTGCTGAGCGGAAAGACGGCGATCGTGACCGGCGGCGCCGGGGGGATCGGGCGGGTTCTGGTGCGCGCCTTGATCGAGGCCGGGGCCAGGGTGGCGATCCTCGACGCGGATGGCGGCGGACTCGAACATTTCGCGCGGGCGCTCGACGACGACGGGCACGAGGCCGCGACCTTGGCGGTTCGGATGGACGTTTCGGACCCGGACGATTGCGCGGCCAGCGTCGCCCGTACCCGCGAGCGGTTCGGCGCCATCCATATCCTGATCAACAATGCCGCCCTGGGCATGGGTGTGGTTCGCACCAATCACATCACCGATCCGGTGCGTATCGACGAGATCACGCCCGAGATATGGCAGCGCGTCGCGGCCGTGAATTTTTCGGGACCGTTCTACATGACCCGGGCGGCGGCACCCCATTTTCTGGCCCGAGGCTGGGGCCGGGTGATCAACATCACCACCAGCTTCTTTACCATGCTGAGGGGCAGTTACGCGCCTTACGGACCCTGCAAGGCGGGGCTCGAGGCATGGTCGGCGGGCTTGGCCAAGGAGTTCGCGGGCCAAGGCATCACCGTCAACGTGGTGGTCCCGGGCGGTCCCACCGATACCCCGATGGTGCCGCCCGTATCAGGCTTCGATCGCGCCGCCCTGATCCGGCCCGAGGCCATGGCGCCGCCGATCCTCTGGCTCTGTTCATCGGCCGCCGATCAGATCACCGGCGCCCGCATCGTGGCCGCCAAATGGGACCCGGCGCTCGAGCCCGAGGCCGCCGCCGCGGTCGCGCTCGCGCCGTCGGGCTGGCCCGACCTTGCCCGCGATCCGGTCTGGCCGGGCGGGCGCCCCGAAGACGGGTAGCCGGCGCCGCTTCGACTCAGCTCACGACGCCGCCGGCAGATGACTTTCGAGCCAGGCCAGGGTTTCGGCCATCACCGCCGAAAACGCGGGCTCGACATAGACTTCGTAATGGCCGCAATCGGGTAATGTGACCAGTTTCTTGGGCTCGCCGGCGCGGGCGAACATGGCGACCGACTGATCCGGCGGGACCAGGCGATCGTCGCCGGCGACGATGAACAACGCGGCGCGCGGCGCGATCCTGTCGACGATCCATTCCGGATTGAAGGCCAAGGTCTCGTCGATATATTCGAGCGGGACTTCGCTCACCGCCGCCGGATTGGCGCGCCGGGCCTCGGCCGTGAGCGCCTTCGATTGGCGATCCTGGAGCAGCACCTGATCGCGATCGGCCATGGCGGAGACGCCGGTGGAAACCCGCCGTTCCCGGTCCGCCCGGCTCTGCTCCAGCAGATCATGCCATTCGTCCGGGCGCCGCACGCTTCGCATCCAGCGCCCGCCGTGACCGACGCCGACGACGCTGATCACGCAGCGCGCCCGGTCGTCGATCGCGGCCAGCCAGATCGCGGTGCCGCCGCCGTAACTGGTGCCGTAGAGGGCGAGGCGCTGGGCATCGACTTGCCCCTGCACGGCGAGGAAGGTGAGCGCGGCCTGGGCGTCGGCGACCCGGCCGTGGGGGTTCAACCGGGCACGCGGCCCCTCGCTGGTTCCCCAACCCTTGTAGTCGAAGGTGAGGACGACATGGCCGGCCTCGGTCAGAACCCGCGCGTTGTCGGGCAGATACAGGTCCTTGACGCCGGTATAGCCGTGGCAGAGGACCACGCCGGCGCGCCGATCCCCGGCTTCCAGACCGTCGGGGAGATACAGGTCGCCGGCCAACAGGCACCCTTCTGAGTAGAACGTCACAGGTTTTCGGATCATCGCGGCTGAACCAATTCTCGAACCGGGTTACGGGGTCGGGGCGTCCGCCGGTACCCGTGCTTCGATGGCCTCCGAAACGGCGGCGCGAAGCTGAGTATAGTCCCGGGCCACTGGATAGGACGGGAATTCGCGAGCGATTTGTGCTGGCGGGCGGAACAGGATTCCGGATTCGGCGGCGGCGAGCATGGTGGTGTCGTTGTAGGAATCGCCGACCGCGATCACCCGGAAATTGAGCGATTGGAAGGCGCGAACCGCACGGGCCTTGGGGTCCGCCTGGCGCAACCGGTAGCCGGTGACGCGGCCCCGGGCATCGGCGTCGAGATTGTGGCAGAGCAGGGTCGGATGGCCGAGCTGGCCCATCAAGGGCATGGCGAGCTGATAGAAGGTGTCCGACAACACCACCACCTGAAGGCGGGCGCGCAGCCAGTCGAGGAACGCGGAGGCGCCGTCGAGCGGCGCCATTCCGGCGACGACCGCCTCGATGTCGGCGAGACCGATGCGGTGGCGGTCGAGCAAGCCCAGGCGGTGGCGCATCAGGTCGTCGTAATCGGGATTGTCGCGAGTGGTGAGCGCCAGCGCCTCGACGCCGGTCCGCTCGGCCAAGCCAATCCAGATTTCGGGCACCAGCACCCCTTCGAGATCAAGGCAGGCGATCTGCATCAGGGTTCTCGGGCGTGGGCGAGCAAGGGCCGGGGCAAGCGGCTCACGGCAGGGTTACACGCCCGCCGCTGGCGACATAAGTCTGCCCCGTGGTGAAGCTCGCCCGCTCGGACAGAAGAAACCCGGCCAGTTCGGCGATCTCCTCCGGCTGCCCCATCCGTTTCATGGGCGTGCCGTCGATAACATCCTGGCGCCAGGCCGGGTTGGCTTGGGCCGCCATGTCGGTCTCGATCAGGCCCGGCGCGATGCAGTTGATGCGGACGTCGGGAGCAAGAGCCTCGGAAATCGAGCGCACGAACGCGATCACCGCGGCCTTGGACGCGCCATAGGCGAGTTGCAGGGGGCGCGGGCGCAGCGCCGCGATCGAGGCGATGCAGACGATGCGGCCGAACTTGCGCGCGACCATGGCGTCCTTGACCGCGACCACGGGTAGGTAAGTGCCGTCCACATTGACCGCCATGGTCCGGCGCCAGGTGTCGAAACTGAGGTCCGCCGGGTCTTCGCCGATAGCGATACCGGCGCTGGTGACCAGCAGATCGATCGGCCCCAGCGCGCGTTCGGTCTCTCCGACCATGGCCGCCACCGAGTCCGGGTCGGAGACGTCGGCCTGGACCAACGCGCAGTCGGGGCCACCAGCGGCAGCGACCAGGCCTTGGGTCTCGTGGGCAGCGTCGGCATCGGCGCGATAGTTGATCGCCACGCGCGCGCCGCCGCCGCCGAGATGGGTGCAAATGGCCCGGCCCAAGCCGCGCGAGCCGCCGGTCACCAGGGCCGTGCGGCCCGCAAAATCCTGACTGGTCATGGATCCGTCCCTTCGCCCAGACGATCGCCGCCCACCCGGTCACCGGGGCGGACGGCGGCCAATGGGCCGCTAAAGGTCTTTCAGCATCAACAGGGTGCCGCCGGAGCCGGCCCGACGGGCCTCGATGAACGGTCCGTACTCGGCCGAGCGGTACCAGGACTTGAGCGACTGCCTGTCCGGTGACTCGAGACTGATCGCGACCGTTGGAACACCGCCAGGGTCTGGCGTGAGTTGCGGCGGCGCCGGTTGTGGTGGATCGTGACCGCCATTGCCTTGGCCTCGTCCCCCGTTATTTGCTGGTCGCCACGAAGACGCCGTTCCAAACGCCGTTTTCGTCCCTCACATCCGCGGGTGGCGGATTCTCTCTGTAGTCCTGGATCCGTTCGTCGAACAGATCGTACAAGCCCTCGATGCCCCAAGGACCGCAAGCCTCGCGGCATTCCTTGGAGAGGGCCTCGGATTGGTCCCAGCTCTCTCGGCGATAGGCCGCCAACATTTCGGCGTGACGGGCGGCGAACTGCTTGAAAGTGTCGGTCTGGGCCATTTCCGGATCGCCCAAAAGGCCGAAAATGGTGACCGGCTCGAGCTTGCCCTTGACCTGAATCCGGTCCAATTCGATGGTCGCGTATTGGGGCGCTTGCCGCTGGGCGCCCTCGCCGATCACCACCGTGGTGCCATAGGTCTTCGATTGGCCCTCCAGGCGCGCCGCCAGGTTGACCCCGTCGCCCAGGACCGAATAGTCGAAGCGCTGATCGGAGCCCATATTGCCGACGCAGACCACGTCGGTGTTGACGCCAATGCCGATCTTGACCTCGAGCTTGGTTTCCTTCTCCGCCAGGGCAAGCTGGCGCTTGGCCTCCGTCACGTCGGCTTCGGCCGTCTCGTCTCCGCCCTCGATCCGGGCCTCGGCCGCGGCCAAGTCCTCGCGCGCCTTGCTCGCCCGCTCCTCGGCATCGGCCTTGACCGTGACGCCGACATCGCTGCACGCGCCCAGCATCTTGAGCGCGGATTCGCAGGCATGGGCGGCGTGGGCCTCGTCGTCGAGGGGGGCGTTCCAGAACGCCATGATGCAGTCGCCCATATACTTGTCGATGGTGCCCTCGCGCTCGAGGATGACGCCGGTCATCGGGGTCAGGAACTTGTTGATGAAGTTGGTCAGGTCCTCCGGGTCGTCCTTGTAGGTCTCGGAAATGGTGGTGAAGCCCCGAATGTCGGCGAACAACAGGCTCATATCCTTCATCTCACCGCCCAGCCGGAGCAGATCGGGTTCCTTGGCGAGCTTTTCGACCAGGGCCGGCGACATGTACATGCTGAATGCGCCGCGCACTTGTTTTTTCTGCGCTTCCTCGCGGATGTAGTTCATGTAGGTGAGGCTCATATACATGGCCAGGCCAGAGAGCGACGGATAGACCGCATCGACCAGCATTCCGTTCTCGGCGTAGGAATACCAGGAGCCGCCGACCAGGCCGCCGATGATGACGACCACGAACAGCAGGGTCAGGGTCGCGCCCAGCAGCGGCACCAGCACGATCATCAGCAGCCCCATCACGACCACCGCGAACACCTCGGCCTCCTGGACCCAGGGCGGGCGGCGCAGGAAGGATTGGGTCATCACCATTTCGAGCAGTTGGGCGTGAACCTCGACCCCGGGCAGGTTCTGGTTGATCGGCGTGTTCCGGATGTCCTTGAGACCCAGTGCCGAGGTGCCAACCAAGGCAAGGGCGTTTTGCAACCGCTCCGGCGGCACGGTGCCGTCGAGCACGTCGCCGGCCGAGACGTACATGGCCTTGTCGGTGGGCCGGAAATGCACCCAGGTGCGGAACCGCTCGTCGGTCGGGATTGCGCCGACCTTGGGGACCAGCACGCTCTGAGTGCGATTCTTGGAATCGATCTTGAGGACGATGTTCTTTTGTCCCGCCAAAACCCGCAGCATGTCGAGGGTGAGAGTCGGGAAGATTTCTTTATCCACGCGCAGAGCCATGTTGACCCGGCGCACGACGCCGTCGACCTCGGGTGACAACGACACCATGCCCAGCCCGACCGCGGCCCCTTCCAGCTCGGGCACGTTGCGCAGCACCGCCGGGAACGCCGGCATATTCGGCCGCGGATCACCGCCCAGTTCGGCGAAATTTGCCTTGCGAGGAATCGTGCCGCCCCAGTCCCTGGGTGATTCCAGGGTCCCTTGGCCGAGCACCACCCGTGCCTGGCTCAAGGCCTTGGCGAACGCGGCCTCGGTTCGGGGCTGAGCCCTGATCTGTTCGACGATTCCCGGCTCGAGGCCGCGCAGGTTGTCGGCCATCAGCGTCGGCGACATCCGGTCGTACTCGGGAAAGAAACTATCGAACCCGACCACCGCGACCCGATAGGCCACGAGCTTGTCGACCAGCTCGGCGAGCAGGGTCCGCGGCCACGGCCATTGGCCGAATTTGGCCAGGCTCTTTTCGTCGAGATCGATGATCGCCACCGGGATCGGTGTCTTCTTGTTCTCGCGCGGCCTCAGGTTCTGATAGAAGTCGAAGGTCTTGAGCTGAAGGGTCTCGAGAGGAGCCGGATTCCATTGGCGCAGGCCCCACAGCGAGACCAGGATCACCAACCCGACCAGATGGATCGCCTTGATGAAGCGGAAAATTCGCAGGATTCCGATTATCCGATTCATGGCCTTGTCATAGCGATGTCATGTGCGATAGCCGATGTTGACTCGGCGCCGGGTCGATCATCGTCCGGACTCCCGCTCACGCGCTCTTCTTGACCGCCGGCGCCGGGGCGTCATCGGCGCCCGGCATCGGGCCCAGATACTTGCTGACATCGACCGAATCGATCTGCTCGGGCAACAGAAACTGCTCGGCATATTTGAGGTGAACCTCGTTTTCGACGAACAGATCGAACAGATCCGGGTCGATATGATGCTCTTGCTTCATCTTGCCCAGAATGTCCATCGCCTGGCTCAGTTTCATCGCCTTCTTGTAGGGTCGGTCGCAGGCGGTCAGGGCTTCGAACACGTCGGCGATCGCCATCATCCGCGCCGGCATCGACATGTCCTCGCGGTGCAGGCCGCGCGGATAGCCCTTGCCGTCCATGCGCTCGTGATGGCCGCCGGCGAATTCCGGCACCAGGCGCAGGCTCTTAGGAAACGGCAGCTTTTCCAACATCTCGAGGGTCATGACGATGTGATTGTTGATGACCTCGCGCTCCTCGGCGGTCAGGGTGCCCTTGCGGATCGACAGGTTATAGACCTCATTATCGGTGAGGAAATCGCGAATCTTGTTGTCGGCATCGGCATACTGGTAGCTGGCGATGGACTTGACCCGGTCGATTTTCTCGTCGCTCATGAACTCGCCGCCGACATTGGCGCCGTCGATGAAGCCCCGGTCGTCGCGAAGTTGAGCCAACCGATCCTCGAGTCGGGCGCGGCAGGCCTCGGCATCGGCATCCGGCTCGCCGAGCACCTTCAGATAGTCGATCTCGGCATCGCGCTTGAGAATTTCGAACCGGGTTCGGACCAACTCGACCCGATCGAAGATGGTCTCCAGCTTTGTCGCCTTATCGACCACGTATTCGGGAGTGGTGACCTTTCCGCAATCATGCAACCACCCCGCCGTGTGCAACTCATAACGCTGGTCTTCGTTCAAATCGAAATCGGCGAACGGCCCGCTTTGGGCATCGCAGGCGGCGCCCGCGATCAACTCAGTCAGCACCGGCACTCGGGCGCAATGACCGCCCGTGTAGGGCGATTTGGCGTCGATCGCCGACGCGATCAGCTTGATGAACGAATCGAGCAGATCCTTCTGGCCCTGCAGCAGCATTTGATTATCGACCGCGACCGCGGCCTGGCTGGCCAGGGATTCGACAATCTTCTGAATCGCGGGCGAAAAAGCGATCACTTCGCCACTGCGCTCGTCGCTGGCGTTCAGCAGTTGCAACACGCCAATTACTTCACCGACGCTGTTTTTCATCGGAATGGTGGCAAACGATTTGGATCGGTATCCGGTCTTTTCGTCGAACGCGCGGGTGCCGGAGAAATCGAATCCCTGTGCCTCATAGGCGTCGGGAATGTTGACCGACTCGCCCGACAGCGCGGCATGGGTGGCGATATTGCTGTGATTGGGCTCCCCGGTTTCCGGGTTGTACATGGGCAGCGGCGGAAATGGAATCTCCCTGCCGGTGGTACCGCCAAGCGCGAAGTTGAGCGAATCGGTGCGCATGATCGCGAATTTCAGGCGATCGTCCTCGGTCCGCAAATACAGGCTGCCACCGTCGGAGTTGCTGATCTGCTTGGCGTGAAGCAAGATCATTTCCAGCAGCCGGTCGAGGTTCTTCTCGGCCGAGAGCGCGATTCCGATGTCATTCAGCGCCATGAAATTGGCGACCTGGCTGGCGCTTTCATCGCGCATTTTCTTGTTGTGTATCGCGGCCAAAATACGGGCTCTGGTCAAGGTCCGGTCGAGCGGCCTGCGGGCGAAATCTTCGATGCCCAACTCCACGTAGTCGGCGGCCTTGTCGAAGCTGTCATCGCCCAGGATCGCGATCACCGGCACCCGCGCCAGCTTCGGATCGGCCTTCAGTTCGCCGACCAGATTTTCCAGGCTGGCGCCGAGAGCGACCGGGTCGATCAACACCAGGTCGGCGCCCTGTTCACGGAGGCGCGCCACCATCCTTTCATGGTCGTCGATAATCTCGACCGAAAATCCGGCCGAGCAAACCGGATCGGCCAACACCGCCCGATCACCCGGGTCCTCATCCACGACCAGAATGGAAGTCTCGTCGTCCATCAACCGGCCGAATCCTCGATTACCACCCGCACATCTCTGTTTGCGGATCTGTGAATCGCCGCGGCGATCCGGGGCCCAGTTCCACAGGGCCGCGAAACGTCACCCATGCACCCGCTCCCCGCTTCGGCTCCGCCCAACACCGTTCCGAGTCCATGGCGGGCGGAGTCCCGATGGTTAGACAACAGCGCCAATATATTGCAGTTTCGCCACCGTGCCTAGCCCGCCGGCGGCGCCCGGTGGCCGTGGCCCCCTGACCATGCCATGGGCGGTGGCGCGCCGCATTCAGGATTTCTTGCCCGATGACCAAGGCCGATCCCGCTGCCGTCCTCGAGTCGCCCGTCGCACGTCAGCGACCACCGGCTCCGGTCGCGATCGCGGTGGCGCCACGGCCGCGGCATGTGGGTGCGATCAACTGGCTTGGCGTCCGGACCCTCTACCTCAAGGAGGTCCATCGGTTCGTCAAGGTCTTCGCTCAAACCGTGTTGGCGCCGACTCTGACCACGTTGTTGTTCCTGGCGATCTTCTCGTTGGCGCTGGGCGGAGCCGTGCGCCGGGTCGGCGACGTGCCGTTCATCAATTTCTTGGCGCCGGGGCTGGTGATGATGGCGATCGTCCAGAACGCCTTCGCCAATACCTCCTCATCCATGATGATCGGCAAGGTCCAAGGCTGCATCGTCGATATGCTGATGCCGCCGTTCGGCCCCGGCGAACTGACCTTCGCGCTGGTGATGGGGGGCGTCACCCGCGGCGTGCTGGTCGGCGTGGCGGTGACCTTGGCGATGGCGGTGTTCGTTCCGATGGCGGTGCACAATTACGCGGCGCTGGTGTTCTATCCGGTGGCGGCGTCCGTGATGTTGTCGTTGTTGGGAGTCATCGTCGCCATTTGGGCCGACAAGTTCGATCACATGGCGGCGATCACCAATTTCGTCATTACGCCGCTGGCCTTCCTTTCGGGGACGTTCTATTCGGTCGAGCGGCTGCCCGAGCCCTGGCATCTGTTCAGCCAACTCAATCCGTTCTTCTACATGATCGACGGCTTTCGATATGCCTTCATCGGCCAGGCGGATGGATCGTTGGCCGTCGGTGTCGCGGTCCTGATCGTCACCAATGCGGGCCTCTGGCTGTTGTGCCGGTGGATGTTCGCGTCCGGCTACAAACTCAAGGAATAAACCCTGCCGCGGCCATCGGCGGGCGGCCCGCGCGGCGCCTGCGGGGAAGCGTTGACAACTGCCCGGGTGCGCCCGATACTCCGCCGCTTTCCGCGATTCGGCGGGCGCTTTGCGTCATGGCCGAAGCCAGGAGCACCTCATACATGTCCGCCGTCATGCCGACTTACGCACGCGTCGATATCGCTTTCGAGCGGGGCGACGGTGCCTATCTCTACACCGCCGACGGTCACCGATTCCTTGATTTCGGCACCGGCATCGCGGTGACCACACTGGGCCATGCCCATCCTCGTCTGGTGGCTGCCCTGACCGCGCAGGCCGGCAAGGTCTGGCACACCTCGAATCTGTACAATATCGAGGGCCAGACCCGGCTTGCCGAGCGCCTGGCCGCGAACAGTTTCGCCGACACGGTGTTCTTCTGCAATTCGGGCGCCGAGGCCCTGGAGGGCACGATCAAGGTCGCCCGCAAGGCCCAATATCACGCCGGGCATCCGGAACGGGTGCGGGTCGTCGCCTTCGAGGGTGCCTTCCACGGCCGCACCCTGGCGACCCTGGCCGCGGGCGACAACGAAAAGGCGCGCGAAGGGTTCGGCCCGGTGGTCGAGGGCTTCGACCACGTCGCGTTTGGCAACGCCAACGAGGTGCGGAGCGCGATTACCGCCGAGACCGCCGCGATTCTGGTCGAGCCGGTCCAGGGTGAGAGCGGCATCCGCCCGCCCGGTGTCGATTTTCTCAAGCAACTGCGCCAGATTTGCGACGAATTCGGCCTGCTGCTGGCCTATGACGAGGTTCAGACCGGCGTCGGCCATACCGGCAAGCTGTTCGCCTATCAACATAACGGCGTCGCCCCCGACATCATGGCGCTGGCCAAGGGCCTTGGCGGCGGCTTCCCGATCGGGGCGGTCCTCGCCACGGACGCGGCCGCGGCCGGCATGGTCGCGGGCACTCACGGCTCCACCTTCGGCGGCAATCCGCTGGCCTGCGCCTGCGCCAACACGGTGCTCGACGTGTTGCTCGAGGATGGCTTCCTGGCGCACGCGGCCGAGATGGGGCGGCTGTTGATGGCGCGAATTCGGGAGGTGATCGCGGCCCACGGCTCGGTGCTCGAAACGGTGCGCGGCCAGGGCTTGCTGATCGGCATGAAATGCGTGGTCCCGAACGCCGATCTGGTGACGGCGCTCAGGGATCGGAGGGTGCTGGCGGTGCCGGCCGGCGACAACGTGTGCCGGTTCATTCCGCCTCTGATCATCGAGGAGAGCCACGTCGACGAGGCGATCGCGGCACTGGACGATGCTTGCGCCGCTTTGGCGCGATGACCGCCCTTCGCCACTTCTTGGATCTCGACCGGATCGAGACCAAGACCTTACGCGAAATCTTGGCCGATGCGGCTTCTCTCAAGTCCGGCGCCAACGGCCGCGATTCGATGCCGCTCGGCGGCCGGGTCCTGGCCATGATTTTCGAGAAGCCTTCGACCCGGACCAGGGTCTCGTTCGAGGTCGCCATGCTGCAATTGGGCGGCCAGGCGATCCGGCTCACGCCCGAGGACACCCAGCTCGGTCGCGGCGAAACACTGGCCGACACCGCGCGCGTGCTCTCGCGCCTGGTCGACGGGATCATGATCCGGGCCGCGCGCCACCAGTCCCTGATCGAACTGGCCGAGCATGCGGAGGTGCCGGTCATCAACGGCTTGACCGATCGCAGCCATCCCTGCCAGTTGCTGGCCGATATCATGACGTTCGAAGAGCATCGCGGGCCGATCGCCGGGCGCATCGTGGCCTGGTCGGGCGACGGCAACAATGTCGCCAACTCGTGGATTCATGCCGCCGTGCGGTTCGGGTTCGAACTCCGCTTGGCCTGTCCGAATTCCTTGTCCCCCAGTCCCGAGGTCATGGCATGGGCCCACGATCAAGGCGGGCGGGTGACGGTGACCGCCGATGCCCGCGCCGCCGTCGCCCGCGCCGATTGCGTGGTGACCGACACTTGGGTCTCCATGGGCGCCGACGCCGGCGACAATCGGCGCAAGCTGTTGGCACCCTATCAAGTGAACGACGCCTTGATGGCCTGCGCCGACGCCGACGCCCTGTTCATGCACTGTCTGCCCGCCCACCGTGGCGAAGAGGTGACCGACGCGGTGATCGACGGCCCCCGATCGGTGGTCTGGGACGAAGCCGCCAACCGGCTCCATAGCCAGAAGGGCATTCTCAACTGGTGCCTGGGATGAGGGGCAGTGGTCATGGCTGGAGGCGGCCGATGATGGGCCGTGGCCTGATGGCCGGCATTGGCGTGCTCGGCACCGCGTTGCTCGGCGGCTGCGAGGCCCTGCCGCCGCCACCGGTCTTTCCGGACATCACCTTCGCCCACCTGGCGCCCTTTCGGGTCGACGTGGCCGCGGTCGAGGTGGTCGAGGCCTATGCGGCGCCCAGGGCCGATCCCCATGTCGAGCACCTGGCGCCGGTGCCGCCGGCGACCGCGATGCGCCGCTGGGTGGCCGACCGGATCTTGCCGGTCGGCGAAACAGGCACGATTCGGATTACCATTCAGGACGCAAGGATCACCGGCGCCGCGCTCGACGTGAACGAGACTTTCTCCGCCTTGTTCACCACCGAACAGGCCGCCCGCTACGATGGCCACGCGGCAATGCTGATCGAGGTTCTGGACGAGCGCCGGATCGCGCGCGCCCTCGCCGAGGGCCAGGCTCGGCGCGACCGGACCACGCCGGAGGGGATCAATCTCCGCCAGCGCGATGAGATGCTGTTCGCGCTGACCGAAGCCCTGCTCGCCGATCTCGACGCGGCCCTGGAGCCCAATATCGAACGCTATCTCGGTGCTTATTTACGCTGACCGGCGCTCCGTGCCGGCGAGGGCCTGGCGTATCAAGGCAATTGTCTCGTCGCGGCCGTAAAGGGCGATGAACGAACCCATGCGCGGTCCCTGGGTCTGGCCCAGCAGAATCTCGTAGAGCGCCCGGAACCAATCGCGGAGCGTGGCGAAACCGTGGCGCTTGCCGATCTCGTAGACCTCGGTCTGGATGGTCTCGGCGTCGGCGTCCCCGGCCAGCGCCGCCAGGCTGTCGGCCAGATCGCCGAGTGCCGCCCGCTCGTTGGCGTCGGGTGCCCGGTACTCTTTTTTCGGCGCCACGAAATCCTTGTAGTAGTTGATCGCGTAGCCGACCAATTCGTCCAGCAGCGGATTGGTCTCGGGCGTCGCGTCGGGCGCATAGCGGGTGATGAAGCCCCACAAGACCGATTTGTCTTCCGTGTTGCAGACCGCGGCCAAATTCAGCAGGATACCGAAGCCGAGCGGCACCTGTTGGCGGGGCGGGACGCCGCCATGGACATGCCACACCGGGTTGGCGAGCCGATCTTTCTGGTCTTGGCCCTCGAAGCGGTCGAGATGGGTGAGGTAGTCGTCGACATGGCGCGGGATGACGTCGAAATAGAGCCGCTTGGCCTTGCGCGGGCTCTGATACATGTAAAGGCTCAGGCTTTCGCGCGGGCCGTAGCGCAGCCACTCCTCGATCGTCAGGCCGTTGCCCTTGGACTTCGAGATTTTCTGGCCGTCCTCGTCCAGGAACAGCTCGTAGGTCAGGGATTCCGGCGGCCTGCTGCCCAGGATGCGGCAGATCTTGCTCGACAGTTGAACCGAGGGGATCAGGTCCTTGCCCGACATTTCGTAGTCCACCCCGAGCGCGTGCCAGCGCATCGCCCAGTCCGCCTTCCATTGGAGCTTGCACTGGCCGCCGGTGACCGGAACCTCGACAAGCCCGCCTTCGTCCGGGTCCCGATAGACGATGGTGCCGGCATCGCAATCGTGGCTCACCACCGGCACCTGGAGGACGCGCCCGGTGCGGGGACAGAGGGGGAGGAAGGGGCTGTAAGTTGCCCGGCGCTCCGGTCCCAGGGTCGGCACAATCACGTCCCTCACCGCCTCGTAACGACCCAGCACTTCTAACAGCGCCTGGTCGAATCGTCCCGAGCGGTAACAGTCGGTCGCGCTTTCGAACTGGTAGTCGAAACCGAACTGGTCGAGAAACGCCCTGAGCCGGGCGTTGTTGTGATGGCCGAAGCTCTCGTGGGTCCCGAACGGGTCCGGGACTTCGGTCAACGGCTTGCCCAGATGGAGGGTGAGCATGTCCTGGTTGGGAATGTTGGACGGCACGCCGCGCAGGCCGTCCATGTCGTCGGAAAACGCGATCAGTTCGGTCGGGAGGTCGGAAATCAGCGCAAAGGCGCGCCGGACCATGGTCGTCCGGGCGACCTCTCCAAAGGTACCGATATGGGGCAGCCCGGACGGCCCATAGCCGGTCTCGAACAAGACATGACCCTTGTCCGGCGCCCTGTCTCCGACCCGCGCCAGCACCTTGCGCGCCTCGACCAGCGGCCAGGCGTTGCTGTCCATTCCATGGGCACGCAATTCAGACACGGCAGGCTCCCGAAACAGGGTCCGGACCCTAGGCCCGAAGCCTGCTCCGGTCAACGGAAGGGCTTGGCGAATCCCAAGCCAGTGGTGTCAGGTCACGGACCCCTGAAATCCCGATCGATATCGATTTCGGTTTCGGCTCATATGGCTCAGCCCTGGTCATCGGAGATCTCCGGGCCTGCCTTGCGCAGCCCATCAATGATGTCCGCGATGAGGTCCTCGGAATAAAACCATTTGCGCAATATCACCCAAGCCTCTTCGGCAAAACTCGGATAGAGCGCGCGCAAATTCACCGCGGCAGCCCGCGCGGCCTCCACCGCCTCGACGGCGCTCGGGAACGCCGACAGAATGTTGTCGCCGGGCGCGTTGACGATGCGGCCTTTGTGGCGTTCGACCACCCGCGCGATGGCTTGGCGATAGTCCTGAAGGGTTTTCACCGTGGCGGAGTCGTCGGCCGCCATGAGGCGCGAGCAGCCGACGACGTCGGCGCTCATGATCGCCGCCAGCTTGCGGTATCCCTCGGCCATCGCCGCCCTCTCCAGAATCTCTCCGCGCTGCGACCTGGAGACGGTACGCCCCCGCCGCGACTGGCTCGACAACCACCGTCGTACTTTGGGAACCTCACCGTCGGAGAATCAATCCGCGCCCGGTCCATTCATGGCCCGGTACGGATTGGCGCATTATACTCCGGGCATGTCGGGGGTAAGCGATGCCGGGGGTGGCTTGCCGGGGGCGCCGGTGCTGGTCGCGGGGGCGCGGGGCGCGGTGTGGCTGAGCGCGGACGGCGAGGTCTCGGAGCTGTCGCTGGAAGCGGCCGCGGCCAGGCTGCGCGGGGCGCCGCCCGTGATCGTCTGTCACATGCCGGCGGTCGCGCGCCGCCTGGCGATCGGGCCGTTTCCGGCCTTCGATGTGTTGGAGCTTCACGCCTTTACCCGCCCGGCAAAGTTCTGCCTGCCGACCGTGCGCGGCCTCGCCGCCGCCGCCGGGCTCGACCCGCCCGGCGATCCGCTCGCCGAGGCGATCGCTTTGAGAGAGGCCGCGGCCACGCTGTTGGCCGAACTGGCTCGCCCCGATTATCCCGAGGCCGCGCTCGCCGCCGCGATCGCCATGCGCATGACCGAGCAGGGCTGGACCTGGGGACCGGCGGTGGTCCGCGCGCTGGGTGTTGCGCCGCCGGCCGGCGGCCTCGACGTCTGGGCGCGGCTCAAGGAATGGAGCGACGGCCCGCCCGAACCGCCGCCGGGCCATTTCCCGGTCGAGCCGGGGGAAGCGCGCGCCCGGCTCGCGGCGCTCCTGGGCGCCAACGCCGAGCCCCGCCCCGAACAGGCCGACTACGCCTCCGCCGCCACCTTCGCCTTCGCGCCCCGCGACGAGAAGGAAAATCCCAATGTGGTCCTCGCCGAGGCCGGCACCGGGGTCGGCAAGACCCTGGGCTATATCGCGCCGGCCAGCGTTTGGGCCGACAAGAACGCCGGCGCGGTCTGGCTGTCCACCTATACCAAGAACTTGCAGCGCCAGATCGACCGCGAACTCGACCGGCTCTATCCTGACCCGGCGGTCAAGCGGCGCAAGGTCGTGGTCCGCAAGGGCCGCGAGAACTATCTGTGCCTGCTCAATCTGGAAGAGGCCGTGGGCCGGGCCGGCGGCGCGACCCTGCCGGGCCTGCGCGGCGACGCGGTGGCGCTGGGTCTGATGGGGCGCTGGGCCCAGGCCAGCCGCGACGGCGACATGGTCGGCGGCGATTTTCCGTCCTGGCTGGTCGATCTGCTGGGCCGGGCGCGCAGCCTCGGCCTTTCCGACCGGCGCGGTGAATGCATTTATTCCGCCTGCCCCCATTACCGGAAATGCTTCGTCGAGCGCGCCGTCCGCAAAGCGCGCCACGGCGAGATCGTGATCGCCAACCACGCCCTGGTGATGACGCTGGCCGCCGCCGGCGAGGACGAGGCCGCGCTGCCCACCCGCTACGTGCTCGACGAGGGCCACCACGTGTTCGACGCCGCCGATCATGCGTTTTCGTCCCATCTGTCGGGGCTGGAGGGGCGCGAACTGCGCCGGTGGTTGCTCGGCGCCGAGAGCGCCGGCCGCGGCCGCGCCCGCGGTCTCAAACGCCGGGCCGAGGATCTGGTCGCCGGCGAGGATGAAGCCGCGCGCGCGTTGCGGGCGGTGCTGAGCGCGGCCCGCGCGCTGCCCGGCGACGGGTGGCGCCAACGGGTCGCCGACCGGTCGCCCCGGGGGCCGGCCGAGTCGTTCCTGGCCGCGGTCCATCAACAGGTTTCGGCCCGGTGCGAGCCCCAGTCGGCTTATGGCTCCGAGACCGATGCCCGCCCGCCGGTACCGGGTCTGCTCGAGGCGGCGACGGCGCTGGACGAGGCCCTGACCCGCCTGGCCGAACCCATGGCCCGGCTCGAGCAGGCCCTGGCCCAGCGCCTGGACGCGGACGCCGAGGACCTCGACACCGCGACCCGCATCCGCCTCGAGGCGACCCGCAGGTCGCTCCGCCGGCGGCGTTTGGACCTGGTGGCGCCGTGGCGGGCGATGCTGAAATCCCTGTCCGGCCCGCCGCCCGAGGCGTTCGTCGATTGGTTCTCGATCGACCGCCGCGACCGGCGCGAGGCCGATGTCGGCATGCACCGCCATTGGGTCGATCCGACCGAGCCGTTCGTCGAATCGGTGCTCCGGCCCGCTCATGGCGCCCTGATCACCTCGGCCACGCTCCGCGACGGCACCGGCGACGCCGAGGCCGACTGGGCCGCCGCCGAGACCCGCACCGGCGCCGGCCATCTGGCGCGCCCGCCGGTGCGCGCGGCCCTGCCCTCGCCGTTCGACTACGGCGCCCTGACCCGGGTGATGGTGGTCACCGACGTCGCCCGCGACGATCCGGCCCAGGTGGCGGCGGCCTATCGGGCGCTGTTTCTGGCCGCGGGCGGTGGCGCGCTCGGGCTGTTCACGGCGATCTGGCGCCTGCGCCGCATCCACCAGCATCTGGCGGCGCCGCTCGACGAAGCCGGCCTGATCCTGCTCGCCCAGCATGTCGACGGCCTCGACGCCACGACCCTGGTCGAAATCTTTCGCGCCGAGCCGGATTCCTGCCTGCTGGGCACCGATGCGCTGCGTGACGGGGTCGACGTGCCCGGCGGCGCGCTCCGCCTGATCGTGTTCGACCGGGTGCCGTGGCCGCGCCCCGATATCCTGCACCGCGCCCGGCGTGCCCGATTCGGAGGTCGCGGCTACGATGACCGGGTCGCCCGGCTCAGGCTCAAGCAGGCCTATGGCCGCCTGGTTCGCCGGGCCGACGACTACGGGGTCTTCGTGCTGCTCGATTCAGGCACGCCGTCGCGACTGCTCGGGGCCTTCCCAGAGGGCCTCGACGTGGCCAGGATCGGGCTCGCCGAAACGGTTGCGGAGACCCGAGGCTTTATCGGCGCGCGCCGGGCGTCCGAGTTGACGGCTTCCGCCCGTTTGTCGTAAATGCCCTGCCCCGACAAGCGCGTCGGGGCCACCGGGGAAAAGCGATGGGCGATCATCACGCGGCGCTGATCTACACGATGGTCATGGTCTCGGCCGCCGACGGCGACATGACCGACAACGAGTTGATCCGGATCGGCGAGGTCATTCGCTATTTGCCCGTCTTCGCCGATTACGACGAGGCGCGCCTGCCCGGCGAGGCCGAGACCTGCGCCGAGATGCTGGGCAGCGCGGATGGCCTGGACCGGGTGCTCGACCATATCGTCGCCGGCCTGCCTTCGAAGTTGGCCGAGACCGCCTACGCCATCGCCTGCGACGTGGCGGCGGCCGATGGTCATGTCGAGCCCGAGGAGGCGCGCATGCTTCAAATACTCCGCGACCGGCTGGAAATAGACCGGCTGGCGGCGGCGGCGATCGAACGGGGCGCCCGGGTCCGCTACCGAACCCTGTAGGCGCGCGAAAAGGCGGTTGGTTCGCGGCGCCCCGAGCCCTATGTTGGGGATTCGGGGCATTCGCGCAAAGGAAAACGAATGGCGGTTCGGGTCCATCTGACGGTCGCTTTGTTAGGCGTGCTTCTCGGCGTCGGCGGATGCGCCACCGAGCCGGTGTTCAGCGCCGCCAACTTCGCCGTCAACTCGATCAGCTATCTGACCACGGGCAAGTCGGCCGAGGATCACGGCCTGTCCCTGGCCGCCGGTCAAAACTGCAAGCTCTCGCGAGCCCTGGAAGGCGAAGAGGTGTGCCGCCCCAACGAAACCATATTGAGCGACGCGACCATCGCGGACAGACGTTCGGAGCCCAACGTGACCGCGGTCGGCGCGGTCTATCTCGACGCCCGCCGCTCGCCGTTGCTGATCGACCCGGTCAGTGCCGGCGGCCCGCCGAAGCCGATGCCGACTCTGGCACCGACGCCGCTCGCGCGGTATTTCGTCGTGGCCAGTTTCGCCGAGGCGGCCGATGCCGCCCATGTGGCGCGATCGATACAGGGCGTGCCGACGAGGGTCGCGCGCGCGGCACATCATGGCCGGGCGTTTCATCGGGTGCTGGCCGGGCCGATCGAGGAGTGGCGCGAGGGGATTCTCAGGCGGCAACTGGCGGCGGCCGGGGTGACCGAATATTGGACCGCCGTCCTGTGCCGGGAAACCTTGATCGCGCCGCCTTGCACCACGACCATGGCGCCCGGCTCGCGGGACCGTCCGCCCCAAGGCGAGTCGATCGCCGGCACGCCGCCGGCCTACCAAATGGTCACCGCGCCCTGATCCTCGAATGCCGCCACCGGCGCGCCGGGAGGCGGGCCGGCACCCCGCGACTGATTATTGGGCCGCGCGCCAGACGGCGATTCGGTCGGCCGGCAGGTCGTCCCAATCCTTGGCCCCCAATTCGCGTAGCATCCGAACGACCCTGCGGCTTTGATATTTCTTGGCCGTCTCCAGGGCGGTGCGCGACGTGGGCAGTGTGTTGACCGCGTTGATGTCGGCGCCCCGGGCGATCAGCAGGCGGATGGAGGAAAGCTGGCCGTGGCGGGCCGCCATCATCAGCGCGGTCCGGCCGTATTGATCGACGCCGTCGACCTCCGCGCCCGAGTCGAGCAGCAGCTCGACCAGGTCCCGCGAGCCCCGTTTCTTGGCCGCCCACATCAGCGCCGTGCCGCTGTTCTTGCCGGCGCGCCCGATCGCTTCCAGATCGGCGCCGCTCTCGATCAGTACCCGCACCGTGTCGACATGAAGATAGGCCGCCGCCCAGACCAGCGGCGTCCAGCCGCCGATGTCCGGGGACTCCACATCCACCCCCTGATCGAGGAGGAGCGCGACCGTGGCGGTATCGCCATCGCGAGCGGCGTCCAGCAGGCGCTGGCCATCGTCGGCGAGCGCGGCGCCGGCGAGCAGGAGGCCCAGCGCCGCCCCGGCCAGGAAACGAAGCAGGCGATCGGGGATCGGCGATCGCCGTTTCCTCGCCAGGGGCGGACTCGATTCAGCCGGGATCGTGTCGGCGCGCCCGCCCGCGCCCGGCGGCGGCCGATCCTCCTGACGGATTTCATTCCGGATCGCCCGGTGAATCATGGTTTCGGCCTCGGCGCCCAGAACATGGGGCCGCAAACCACCAGGTAGCACAGGAATGCCCCGATCCAGCTCGCCGCCGCGATCGTCAACAACGGCAGATTGGCGGCGTCGAACAGTGATGCCAGGACCCGGGCGAGCGCGGCGCAAGTCACCAGAACGAAAGCGGCACTTAGCCCGGGCCCGGCGGTCAGCGCGCGATCGGTGTGGCCCAGGGTCGCGCGGCTCATGACCGCCAGCGTCATGGTGCCGAATGCGCCCGCGCTCAGCGCGTGGAGGGCGCCGGTGCTCGAAATCGACGGCCACCATTGGCTCGCCGCCAGCAGCGCCAAGCCGACCGGAATCCAGAGATAGCCGAGGTGGAGGACCATCAGCAGCGGCTCGGGCCGGGTCGCGAAACCTCGCCAGCGCATGAGCCGGACCAGATTGACGACAGCCGCAAGGGCGGCAAGGGTGGCGGCGACCTTGCCGTCGGGCGCGGCGACCCAAATGATCAGCGCGAGCACCGTGATGCCCAGGACGACGCGATCGAAGCCGTCGAAGCTGGCCGGCAGGGCATGGGCCTTCCGTTTGACCAGCCAGTTCCGGGTGAAGCTGGGGATGATGCGGCCGCCGATCAGCGTGATCAGCATGACCACGACGGCGAAGGCGCCGCGCCGGGCCGCTCCGTCGGCGTCGATCAGACCCAGCACCGCCGCGTGCGAGAGCGCGTTGCAGACCAGGAGCAGTGCGATCGCCAACACCGGCGGCAGGTTGCGCCAGTTCCGTCCCGAGACGATCTCGCGGATCGTGACCCCGCCCAGGACGACCAGAAACCCGAGATCGATCACCGCCGCCGGCCCGGCCCCGATCCAACCCGATCCCATCACCGCGACCCGGCCGGCGACCCAAAGCAGGGCCAGCCCGATCAGCGGCGCCCCTTGCAACGGCAGGCCGCCGGTCCAGTTCGGAATCGCGGTCAGCAGAAACCCGGCGATCGCGGCCGCGACATAGCCGAACAGCATCTCGTGGTAATGCCAATCGACCACGCGGAAGGCGGTCGGCAACGCGATCCAGCCCTGGAACATGGCGAACGACAGCGCCATCGCCGCGATCGACCATATGCCCGCGAGCAGGAAGAAGGGTCGGAAACCCAGGGAGAAGATCGCGGCGCCCGCGACCGGGCGGATGCGCGGGATCGGGATGCGGTTCCGTGTCATGGCGAGATGTCCGTTCAAGAGCTGACCTGTTAAGACGGTTGATGGACGCGGCGGCAGGACTTGAACCTGCGACCTCCCTGCCCATACACTGAAGAGTCGAATCTCCGTATGTAGAAAGCAGGGGCTCTATCCGACTGAGCTACACCGCGATAACCAAAACCTTTACTCCGCCTCTTTTTTACGACGGCGAATGCCGGGGCGGGCGACCGCCCGCTTAGAGCAAATCCCGAGCGGATCGAATCGATCCGCGACGACGTATTTGCTCGAGAACGAACGATTAGAGCGTTTTCCGACCCTATTTGGTCGGAAAATGCTCTAAGTGTCTTAACATCGTCCTCTACCTTGCGGAATTCGGGCTCCAGTTCCTTCAACCGTTCCACAAGGGCCGACTACCAGTCACTTAAGACCTATACCACAAGTCAAATCCGCCTCATCATTCCGGGTGAATTCGTCCAGTGAATAAGGATGTATCACACAGCACCTGCGCAAGCGCATACGAACGAGTACCCACTAGGTGCACCAGTCGCTGATGACCTATGGGATGGCCGGTTCCCCGCCCTATTTCGGCGGTTTGGGCGTGCTCTCGGGCGCCGGCTCGTCGTACCAGTCATTTATGTCAGTGACTTGGCCCGGATAAATCTCCTCATCCGATATTTCCCGCTCCATGGTTCATGCCAAAGCCCGGCGCGTCATTGCTCGGCGTTGCTGGACGGGCGCGGGCGCGGGGCGCATAGTGGCGCCATGACCACGAGCTCCAAGGTTGGGGCCGGGCCGTCGGTGGTGATGGTGCCCGAGGGCGACAACAGGCCGCGCAAGGTGTGCCCGGACTGCGGGTTCATCCATTATCGCAACCCGCTGGTGGTGGTCGGCGCGGTCTGTGTCTGGCGGGGACGCATTCTGCTCTGCCGGCGCGCGATCGCGCCCCGTCACGGCTACTGGACCCTGCCGGCCGGCTATCTGGAGCTCGAAGAGACCACGGTGCAAGGCGCGATCCGCGAGGTCCGCGAGGAGGCCTGCGCCGAGATCGAAATCGAGCGCCTGCTTGGCGTCTACGACATCGCCCGGATCAGCCAGGTTCAACTGATCTATGCGGCGCGCCTGAAGTCGGACGCCATCGCGCCCGGCGTCGAAAGTCTCGAAGTCGCCCTGTTCGAATGGGACCGGATTCCGTGGGACGACCTCGCCTTCCCGAGCGTCCGCTGGGCGCTCGACCATTACCGGGAGGCCGGCGACGGTGACGATCGCGCGACCCGCTCGAACCCGCCCGGCGCCACCGGTGACATGAGGCGGCCGGGCTAGGCGGAATCCTGGTCGGCGTTCGGCTGGCTGCGGTTGATCAGCGGCATCTGGGCGAAGGTGAAGATCAGGGTCAGTGGCATGATGCCGAACAGCTTGAACTGGATCCAGAATTCGGTGGTCTGAGTCCGCCAGACGATCTCGTTGAGGATCGCCAGCGCCACGAAAAAGCAGGCCCAGCGGATGGTGAGAATATGCCAGCCCCGGCCGGTGAGCTCGATCACGGCGCCGAACAGGGGCTTGAGCAGGGCGACCCGGAACGCCAGGCCACCGCCGAGGATGGCCGCGAACAGCAGGTTGACGATGGTCGGCTTGAGCTTGATGAAGGTCTCGTCCTCGAGCAACAGGGTCAATCCGCCGAAAGCGAGGACGAACACCCCCGACACCAAGGGCATCACCGGGATGCGCCTCTCCAGCAGCCAGGCCGCCGGCACCGCGATGCAGATCGCGACCATGAACGCGCCGGTCGCGGTCATGATTCCCCACTGCCCGTTGGCGATGAAGAACACGACCAGCGGGCCGATCTCGAACAGGAATTTCAGCAATTGTTTCATCGATAGTCTGGTCCCGGTGCCCGGATCAGCGGTCGAGGCCGAGCAGCCCGCGGGCGAAACTCTCGGCGGTGAACGGGCGCAAGTCGTCGATCCCCTCGCCGACGCCGAGGGCATGGATGGGGAGCGCGAACCGGTCCGAGAGCGCCACCACCACGCCGCCCCTGGCCGAGCCGTCGAGCTTGGTGACGATCAACCCGGTGAGGGGGACCGCCCGGCGAAACAGTTCGACCTGGCTGTGGGCGTTCTGGCCGGTGGTGGCGTCGAGGACCAGCACCACGTCGTGGGGCGCGGCGGCGTCGATCTTGCTCAGCACCCGCGCGATCTTGCCCAGCTCGGCCATCAGGTCGGCCTTGTTCTGAAGCCGCCCGGCGGTGTCGATCAGAAGTACGTCGGTGGCGCGCGCGCGGGCCTCGGTCAAGGCCTGGTAGGCGAGGCCGGCCGGGTCCGCGCCGGGCGCGCCGGTGACCACCGGGCAGTCGGCGCGCCGGCCCCATTCCTGAAGCTGGGCGACGGCGGCGGCGCGAAAGGTGTCGGCGGCGACCAGGGTCACGGACCTGGCCCGGTCGCGAAGCTGGCGAGCGAGCTTGCCGATGGTGGTGGTCTTGCCGGTGCCGTTGACTCCGACGAACAGAACGACATGGGGCTCGTGGCCGGCATCGACCGCCAGCGGCACCGCGACGGGTGCCAGGGTTTGGGCGATCTCTTCGGCGAGGCGGGCACGGACCTCGTCGGGCGCGGCGTCCTGGGCGAAGCGCTCGGCGCCGATCGCGGCGCTCAGCTTGGCCGCCATGGCGGCGCCCAGATCGGCGGTGATCAGGAGTTCCTCCAGACCCTCGAGGGTCTCGGCGTCGAGCCGGCGCTTGCGCAGCAGATCGTCGAGTCCGGCGGTCAGGGACCGCGACGATCGGCCGAGTCCGGCTTTCAGGCGACCCAGCCAGCCAATGTTTTCCGGGGTGTCGGGAGCCGCGGTCTCGCTCACAACACCGATCCGATCAACGCCCGGTCGTTCGTCACCCCGGTCACGACCGCGTCCGCGATGGTTCCCGGCCCAGCATCTCCCGCCAGTTGAATATCGGCGAAATGCTCGGTTTTGCCGCGGCCCGGCGTCTCGATCAGGACCGAGGCCCGCTTGCCGA
>CAJWQN010000006.1 GCA_913045505.1 uncultured Rhodospirillaceae bacterium
CGCGTCCAGCGCCAGTTGCTGTCGACCCTGGAAGGGCCGACCCAGTTCAGTCTCACGGTGCCCGGGGACGCCGGTACCGTGCATTACGGCACCCTGTTCGCCGCCTTGAAGGAAAACCACGACGCGACCTTGATCGGCATTGCCGAAAGCGCCTTGGGCGACGACCTCATCCTGAACGCGCCGTCGGGTCACCGGATCGATCCCGGAACGATCGTCTATTTCCTGGCGGCGCGGCGGATCGCGCCAGGCGAGATCGATTGGCCGGCGCTCGGGGCAGGTTAGGCCGTGCCCCGCGCCGACAGGAAGACGCCAAACCGAGGATGGTCGACATGATCGGCGGCGGTATGAAATCGCTCTTCAAGAGCGGTCTGCGCGACATCAAGAACAAATTTTCCAAACCCGGCCAGGACGACGAATTGCCGACGCCGCTGGGCTTGCGCCTCGGCGCCGCGGTCGATATCGATACCTTGCCGTTGCGCATGCACGCCGCCGATCTCCATGTCGCGCTGCCGGAGGCAACGATCCTGATCGTCGCCCAGGGGTTCGTCGATCTCGGCGACGACACCTACGTGCACCGCTATTACGGCGAGGACGAAACGATGATCCAGGTCCTCACGGTCAACGGCGTCGAGGACCGGGATGTCGAGGAAATTACCCTTTACGTGCCCTATAAGAGTATCTATCCGGGGAGCGAGGGGGAATGGGCGCAATGGACCGCCAAAGGCGGCAAGATCGGCGCGCCCAGCTACCGGTTCGACGACGGCACGGAGTATGAGCGTATTTGGTTCGACACCACGCCGGGCCACGCGGATCCGGTGGTGTTCACCGAGGAGGTTTACGAACATGCCGGAACCGAGGAGGCGAGCGACGTCGTCCAGCAGGTCATGCTGTTCGGCCGCAACCTCGAACAGGGAAAAAAGAACGAGTACCTCCTGATCACGGTCGAGGCCTATGAAGGGGAAAAGACGGTGGAACTCATGGTCGGCGTGGACCTCGACCTCGCCACGATGAAAGTCATTTGACCGCAAGATCGGAACCGGCGGCCGGACGAACGCCCCCGCATTCGGCGGCCGAGCGCCCGACAACCCCCGAGACCTGGGAGTTTTGAATGATTGAGCAACTCAACACGCAATTGATGGATTTGCCGGAATTCCTGGCGTTCTTCTTCGTCTCGCTCATCCTGATGATCGTCTTCGTCGCGGTTTATACCAACGTCACCCGACACAGCGAGTTCAAGCTAATCAAGGAGAACTCCGTTGCCGCCGCGGTCGCCTTCTCGGGCAGCATGATCGGGTTCGCCCTGCCGCTGGCGAGCGCCATGATCTCCTCGCTCACGATCCTCGAGGTGATCATCTGGGGCCTGGTCGCGCTGATCGTGCAGATTCTCGTCTATCTCCTGGTGCGTCTGCCGATGCCGCGGGTCTCCGAGCGGATCGAGAACAACGAGGTCGCCGCCGGCATCTGGCTCGGCGCCTCGTCGCTCACCGCCGGCATCCTGAATGCCGCCAGCATGACCCCGTAGCCGAGGAGCGCGTCCGATGAAACGCTCGATCACGTTCAAAATGGCCATTCTCGGGGCAAGCGCCCTGACCCTAGGCTCGTGCGGCGAATCGAATGAAGAAGTCCTCACTTACGATTCGGTGGAGGCCTGCATCGGCGCCGGGATTCAGGACGAATCGACATGCCGCGCCGAATTCGACAAGGCCAAGACGTTGCACGAGGAGGTCGCGCCCCGTTACCAGACCTCTTCGTCTTGCTATGGCGACTTCGGCTACGACCGGTGTTATCGCCAGCAAACCTCCGCCGGGTCGTTCTGGTTGCCGTTCATGGTCGGGTATATGTTGGCGCCGCGCATTTCCTCGGCGGCGATCTATTCGCAGCCGCTCTACCGCCCCAGCTCCGACCCCTCGCGGTTTTACACCAGCGGCGGCGTCGGGGTCTCGACCGTCTCCCGCGACGGCCGCGCGCAGGTCGCCAAATCCCAGGTCAGCCAGCCCCGCGCGCGCACCCGCACGGTCGCGCGTGGTGGTTTCGGCGCCCGATCGACGAGTTCGGCAAGCTGATAGATCCCGGAATTTCCCCAGCCCGCGGGCCGCAAGCCGAGCCGGTCGGGAGCAGTCCAGGGCGCCCTCGGAGGGGGGGGTAAGCTGTCTCGTGGAGGGACGCGGAACCATTGTTGGCGAACAGTTGAGGCAAAACGCAAGACCTGACCCCTGAAGATCGCCCGACAAGCATCGAGCGCGGCGACGGTGCCGTCCTCGTCGGCGCCCATGAGCCGCGAATAACCGGCGACATCCGCCGCCAGGATCGCCGCGAGTCTGCGTTTGGTTTCCCCCATGCCCAACATTTCCCGTCTCTGACAAATGGTACGACTTGACCGGAAACGACTCAACTCGGTGGCTCATTCGGCGTCGTTGTGATCTGGTTCACAGACAGGGCCGGCCCGTTGGGTTCGAATCCGGGTCGCGTCTTCTCGAGCGACAAGGAACGAACCCGATGGCCCAACTGATCCCCAATCCGCCGCCCGCGAACCATTGCATGGATGTCGCCGCCACCGCGGCGGAACTGGTTCGGGACCATGGGGTTGAAGCGGCCGTCATCGCCGACCATTGGGGGCAGATCGCGATACGTGCCGGCGACGGCACGCGGATCGGCGCATGGATGCGGCTCGCCGAAGCCGTCCGATGGGAGCTTCGCACCGGGATGGCGCCGCGTCGGTGTTCGTGGCGCGCGACCCGTCGGGCGGTGATGAGCGGGTTCGGTTCGGAGCTGCCCTGAGCGGGCCGGATCAGTCCGACTCGGGCTCGGCGCCGTCCTTGGACGGCATGAACGCCCGCATCAGGTCGATCGGCAGCGGAAACACGATCATCGAGGTGCGCTCGCCGGCGATATCGTGGAGCGCGCCCAGATAGCGAAGCTGCAGCGCCTGAGGCTGGGTCGATATGATCTCGGCGGCGGCGCGCAGCTTCTCGGCCGCCTGCAATTCGCCCTCGGCATTGATGATCTTGGCCCGACGCAGGCGCTCGGCCTCGGCCTGCTTGGCGATCGCCCGGATCATGCTTTCGTCGATATCGACATGCTTGATCTCGACATTGAGCACCTTGATGCCCCAGGCGTCGGTCTGGGTGTCGAGCATGCCCTGGATGACCTCGTTGAGCTTGTCGCGTTCGGCCAGCATTTCGTCGAGTTCGTGCTGGCCGAGCACCGAACGCAGGGTGGTCTGGGCGAGCTGGCTGGTGGCGTCGGGATAGGCCTCGACCTGGATGATCGCCCGCTGGGCGTCGATCACCCGGTAATAGACCACGGCGTTGACCTTGACCGAGACGTTGTCGCGGGAAATCACGTCTTGGGTCGGCACGTCGAGCACGATGGTCCTGAGATCGACCCGCACCATCTGCTGGATAACGGGCACGACGATGATCAGGCCCGGCCCCTTGACCTTCCAGAACCGGCCGAGCAGGAAGATGACGCCGCGCTCGTACTCGCGCAGGATCCGCAGGGAATAGAGAATCAGCGCCAGCGCCAGGACCGTGACGATGATGTAGGCGTAATAGATCGCCGGCACCCTATGCCTCCCCGTCCGGTTCTGGCGGCGGCCCGAAATCGGGCTCGACCCTGAGGACCAGCCCATCGATTCCGGCGATGCGCACGCGCGCGCCCGGCGCGATCGGTTCGGCCGCCGAGGCCAGCCACAACTCGCCGCGGACCCGAATCCGGCCGCCCTCGTCAGCCCAGTCGGTGACCTGGCCGTGGCTGCCGATCATGTCCTCGCGGCCGCTGACAACGGGCCGCTTGCGCGCCCTGACCGCCAGCGCCAACACGACCATGAAAAACGTCCCGCTGATGCCGCCGACGGCGGCGATCACCGGCCATGAGACGCCGTAGCCGGGAACGTCGGTATCGAGCAGCATCACCGAGCCGATGACGAACGCGGCGACGCCGCCGATGCCGAGCGCGCCGAACGACGGCAGAAAGGCCTCCGCGACCATGAAAGCGAGGCCGACCAGAATCAGGCCGAGCCCGGCATAATTGACCGGCAGGACATGAAGCGCGAACAGGCCGAGCAGGAAGGCGATCGCGCCGACCACCCCCGGCGCGATCGCGCCGGGATGGGTGAACTCGAACACCAGCCCGTAGAAACCGATCAGCAGCAACAGGTAGGCGACGTTGGGATTGGTGATGATTCCCAACAATTCGGTGCGCCAGTCGGGCTCGATCGCGACCACGGCGCGCCCCATGGTGGCCAATGTGAACGGTTGATCGCGGACCTCGACCACCCGACCATCGATCGCTTCCAGCAAATGCGCGACGTCGCTTGCGATCAGGTCGATGACTCCGGCTTCCAAGGCCTCCTCGGCCGACAGGCTGGCGGCCTCGGCAACGGCTTTTTCGGCCCATTCGGCATTGCGCCCGCGCATCTGGGCAAGACTCCGGATATAGGCGACCGCGTCGCTGACCGCCTTGTCGGCCAAGGTCGGATGAGGCCGGGGCGGCTGGGAACTCGCCCCCTCGCCGTCGCCCGCCTCCTCCTCGGCCGCGTCATCGCCGCCGCCCCAACCGCGGCCGGGCTTGGGCAACGGCAGCCCGCCGCCACCGATCTGAATCGGGGTCGCGGCGCCCAGATTGGTCGCCGGCGCCATGGCCGCGACATGGCACCCATAGAGAATGTATGTGCCGGCGCTGGCGGCGCGCGAGCCACCGGGCCCGACAAAGCCGACCACCGGCATCGGCGCGGCCAGAATATCCTGGATGATCTCGCGCATCGCCGAGTCGAGTCCACCCGGCGTGTCCATGCGCAGCACCACCACCGCCGCGCCCCGGGTCTGGGCCTTGGCCATGGCGCGATGAACATAGTCGCTGGTGGCCGGGCCGATCGGCCCCTTGATATCGAGCACCACCGCGGGAGGAGCACCGGGCGGCGGCGCGTCGTCCGTGGCCGCCGATGCCGATGCCGTCAGCAGCGATAGGACGAAGACGGCCGCGAGTGCCAGCATGGTCTGCTTTCCGCCAAGGCCCGCTTGGGGCGGACCGCCGAGCCAAGTCGATCCTACGCCCCCAGGACCAAGCTCTCAAGCCGATCCCGGGGCGGGCCATCGGGGCGATCCGAATAGTATTGACCGATCGTTCAAAACCATGCAGGCTGCCACCCATGCCGTGGGAGAAACAATTCGACGTAAGCGAGGCGTTGGGCCGGGCGATGGAGGCGTTCTGGTCCAGGGGCTACGAGGCGACCTCGACCCAGAACCTGCTCGACGAGATGGGCATCAACCGGGGCAGCCTCTACGACACGTTCGGCAACAAGCGAAGCCTGTTCCTGAAAGCCCTGAAGCGTTACGAGGCGACCTATCAAAGGCCGCGAATTGCCGCCGCCGCGCGCGGGCGAACCGCGCCCGAGACCATCCGCCGCCTGTTCGACAGCCTGGTCTCCGACGTGTTCGCCGACTCCGCCCGCGGCGACTGCTTCCTGGTCAACACGGCGCTCGAGATGGCGGCCCACGATCCAGAGGTGGCGGCGATCGTCGGCGAAGGGTTCCGTGACATCGAGTCGTTCTTTAGGAGCACCATCGAGCGCGGGTTGGCCGCGGGCGATATCGGCGCCCACGTCGATGCCACCGAGGTGGCGCGGGCACTGCTCGGCCTGCTGATCGGGCTTCGCGTCCTCGCCCGGAGCCTGCCTGATCGGGCGCTGTTGGAATCGATCGCCGGCCGCGCCGCCGCCCTGATCGAATAGTTTTTTTTGAGGAATTTGGAACGAACAGTCAAAACATCAAGCCGATCCTGTTCCAGTCGTCACGACACCCAACGAAACTCAGGCTCAGAAAGGAAGACTCATGACCCAAATTAGTGCCAGCTCGGTTATTCCGGCTCCGATCTCGGAGGTTTGGAAAGTGGTCGGAAATTATGCCGCGATCGACGCCTGGCATCCGGCGGTCAACGGCTCGGCGTTTCAGCCCGGCCCGGCCGCCGATCAGGTCGACGCGATTCGCCAATGCGATCTCGACGGCGGCGCCAGGCTCATCGAGCGCCAGACCGCCCGCTCCGAGGCCGACCACAGCTTGAGCTACGCGATCACCGAATCGCCGATGCCGATGACCAACTATGTCGGCACCATGCGGCTGCGCCAGATCACCGACGGCAACCAGACCCTGTTCGAGTGGGAGGCCAGCTTCGATCCCTCCCCCGGCGCCGAGGACCAGCTTTCGGGGATGATGGGCCAGCTCTATCAAGCCGGATTCGACAGCTTGAAGGCCCGATTCGCCGACTCCTAGAGTTCGGGACCAGGACCGTCCCACGCTCCACGCTCGATAGAGAGGACGATCATTGATCGCACCCTATCGGCGGCGCCGAGGATTTGAGCCTGCGCGACGAACTGGGCCGATTCGACGAAATGGTCAATGCTCGTTCGCGATAGGACATGGCCCCGCGCGCCGTCTCGGCGGCGCCGTCAATTGGAGGCGGCAGCGAGCCGTTTCAGCAGGCTGTCGATGTCCAGAGGCTTGGTCATGACCTCCAGGGCGCCAAATTCGATCGCGTTGGCGCGCAGTTGTTCGGAGCTGTAGCCGGTCATCAGCAGCGCATGAACCCCGGGCTTGAGCGCGCGAATCCGCCTCAGGCATTCGACTCCATCGATGTCCGGGAGGCCGATGTCCATCAGGACGATGTCATAGGCCTCCTCGACAGCCGCCGTCACCCCTTGGGCGCCGGTGGCGACGATCCTGACGTCGTGGCCGTCAAGCTCGATCAATTCCGCCAGGCCATCGGCGAACTCGCCGTCGTCGTCCACGATCAGAATGCGAATCGCGGTCACGAGGACGCCTCCCCCGGCACCCTGTCGCCGGCCAGGGGCAGCCACAGCACCATCCGGGTGCCGCCCGTGTCCGGGGTCGATATCTCCAGGCCGCCGCCGTGTTCCTCCAAGATCTGGACGACCGTGGGCAGGCCGAGGCCGAAGCCAAAGCTCTTGGTGCTGAACAAAGGCTTGAGAACGTCGGGCAGGATGTCTCGCCCGATGCCCGGGCCGTTGTCGGCGACTTCAATTGCGGCCCTCTCGCCGCTGGCCCGGCACGACACCGTGATCTCGCCATCCCCGTGCAGCCCAGCTTCGTCCATGAGCGCGTCGCAGGCATTGTTGATGAGATTGGTGATGGCACGGCGCAACCGTTCCCGATCAATGTCGACCACGACGTTCGCGCCGGAGAGATCCTGGGTCAGGGTCAGGCCGTCGGGAATGTCCTGATCGTTCAGAACCTCGGGCAGCCACGCATCGAGCGCGGTCGGCTCGCGCACCAATCCCTTGGCCTTGGCGAAATCGAGAAGCTCCGTGACGATCATGTCGCAGCGATGAATATTGCGCCCGATGCGGTCGGTGGCGCGGCTCACGTCTTCGATCCCCAACGCCTCCAACTTGCGTACGATGATCGCGTTCGAGGTTGCGATCGCACCCAGCGGGTTGCGCAATTCATGGGCAACCGAGCCGGTGAGCTGGCCCAGGACCGCCAGGCGCGCCTTGACCAGAAGTTCCTCTTGCACGCCCTCGAGCTCGGCGGTCCGTTCCTCGACCCGGCGCTCCAGAGAGTTGGTCGACTCCTGAACCTGGCGTGCCATCAAATTGAACGCCCGCGCGAGGGCGCTGATTTCGTTATGCCCGGCGACACGCACCTCCTGCTCCAAATCGCCTTGTGCCAGGGACCCGGCGGCATCGGACAGCTTCTGGATCGGCGCGGCGACCATTCTCTCGAACCCGACCATCACCAGCAGGGCAATGACGATCGAGACCGCGACCACCAGATAGAGCTGTTGCCGCGTGGCCGATCGCCGCGACCCGATATGATCGAATTGCAAGGCGACCATGCGCTCGATCGACCGGTCGATATCGGCGCCGAATTTGGCGACCTGATCCCACAGCGAGGACAGATAAATCTGATGATTCATCAACCTGCGGGCCGCGGCCCCGAAATCGTTCAAGGCCACCTGCCGCCAACCCGATTCATCCAACACATCGCCGAGCACGGCTTCCGCGGCACGGATTCGACTGGGAATCATCTGCCAGTTCCGATTGCGCTCAAACAGGTAGGGCTGGAGGTCGCTTCTGATCCGATACAATTTTGAGATGGCCTGGGAAATGGGCCTCAAATGGGCTTCCGGCGCCTCCCGAAGCGCCTGCTCCAGCGTGCCGATGGATCGCAACATCTGAGCGTTCGTTTCCAACAACAACGCCTCGCGCTCATCAAAGGCCTTGATGAGGATTTCCGTACCGACCCCATAATCACGTATCGCTTCTTGGATTTTCTCAAATATATCTCGAACATCATTTGATATGAATCCCCGCCTCTTGTCTCTTTCTATCAATATCTTCCAATTATCATGGAATTTTTTTTCATGGATTCGAAATGATTCTTTGAATTTTTCATGCCCAAGCAAATATGCGTTCAAGTCATTCGCCATATATCGCGTGCCTGATGCGACTCTGTTCAAGGAATCCACAATCCCCGTGACGTCACCAAGATTGGACATTTGTCGCGAAAAATAGACAGCTTCCAGCAATATTCCAATAAATACTGCCATCAGCACAATAACTAACTGAAACCTTATATTCATTGATTCTTCTGAATCACTTCAGTTTCGAGAAATTATTGAGAGTCGTTGATCCTGCCCAACCCGGCACCGATCGGGCGAACCATGGCTTGGTATCGTGCCGCGGGGAATCGGATCACCCTCCAGCTGAATTGCATGAGCTATACCGTCAAACCGGCGGGTCAAGAGATATTCCGGAACCCAGCCCCGAATCTTTCGACAGCCTCAACCGAAACGGTCGAGGGTCAGGCCGTCGAGATCGATGTCGGGGGCGCGCCCGGAGACGATATCGGCGATCACCCGCCCGGAGCCGCAGGCCAGCGTCCAGCCGAGGCTGCCATGGCCGGTGTCGAGATAAAGGTTGCGGAACCGGGTGTGGCCGAGCAGCGGCGCGTTGTCCGGGGTCATCGGCCTGAGACCGCACCACAGCTCGGCCTGGGCGGCATCGCCCGCGTTGGGAAAGATCGCCATGGCCTGATCCAGGATGGCGCGCGCGCGGGCCTCGCCGAGGTCGTTGTCGTAGCCCGCCAGCTCGGCGGTGCCGGCGGCGCGCAACCGATCGCCCAATCGGCTGATGCCGATCTTGCGCGCCTCGTCATGGATGCCGAGCCTAGGCGCGCCATTGTAGCCGGTGGTGGGGATGGTCGCCGAATAGCCTTTGACCGGATAAATCGGCAGCTTGAGGCCGAGCGGGCGCAGCACTCCGGCGCTGTAGCTGCCCATCGAGAGCACCACCGCATCGGCCGTGATCGGCCCACGATCGGTCTCCGCGCCGGTCACCGCGTCACCGGCGTCGTGAAGCGCCCTGACGGTGACGCCGTAGCGAAACACCACCCCCCGCGCCGCCGCCGCCTGGGCCAGGGCGGTGGTGAAGAGATGGGCGTCGCCGGTCTCTTCCGATCCGAAATGGAGCCCGCCGGCGAACTGGTCCCCGGCCTGCGCCAGGGCCGGTTCGACGCGAATGCACCCCGCCCGGTCGAGAACCGCCGGCGCGAAGGCCCCTTCGCCGTTGCCGACCTCCGCCTCCGCCGCGGCCCGCTCAAACGCCTCGTCGTCGCGATGAAGATGGAGGATGCCCAGGCCGGCCTGATCGTACGCCAATTCCTCCGTCTCGCGGAGCGTGGCCAGGGAATCGATGCTGTAGACCGCCAGGCGGATCAGATTGGCCGCGGTTTCGCGATGGCGCGCCCGGGTACAGCGGCGCAGAAAGGCAAGCGCCCATGCCCACATGGCCGGGTCCGCCCGCAGCCGCAACAGATAAGGTGCGTCCACCTTGCCGAATTCCTTGATCAGCATGCGCGGCACCGCCTCGCTGGCCCAGGGTCGGGCGGTGGCGCGGCACAGATGGCCGGCGTTGGCGAAACTGGTCTCCAGCCCGGCGCCGTCGCGCCGGTCGACCACCACCACCTCATGGCCGGCCCGGTTCAAATAATAGGCGGCGCTGACGCCGACCACCCCGGCACCGAGAACCAGAACTTTCACCATCGCACCTCATCGTCCCACTGGCCGCGCCTGCTCTCCGACGGCCCTGACGCATCTCAACCGTTATTGCATCCCCAGGCAAGGCTCGTGTGCTTCGGCTTGGTCGCCACCCCGCCGGTCCGCTATAACCGGACCACGCCGCGAGAAGGCCGGGAGCCCGCCAGGATCATGACCGAAATCGCCGCCCGCCATGTGGGCCAGCCGACCGAACGGACGGAGGATCTTCGCCTGCTTCGCGGCCGCGGCCAGTATGCCGACGATCTCGCCGTTTCGCCACGCACTGTGCACGCGGCGATTCTGCGCTCGCCCCATGCCCATGCCGAAATTGTGTCGATCGATGCGAAAGCGGCCCTGTCCCTGCCGGGCGTGATCGCGGTCGTCACCGGCGAGGACGTCCAGGCCCTCACCGACCCGTTTCTGGTCGCGCTGCGCCAACCGCTCCATCAATGGTCGCTGGCGGTCGGGCGGGTCCGCTATGTCGGCGAACCGGTCGCCCTGGTCCTCGCCGACGACCGCTATCTCGCCGAAGACGCGCTCGACTTGCTTTCGGTCAGCTATCGGGAATTGCCGGTCGCGCTTGATCCCGCCGAGGCCGCGCAAGAGGACGCGCCGCTGGTCCACGAGGCGGCCGGAACCAACCTCGTCTCGGTCCGCGATTTCAGCTACGGTGATCCGGACGGCGCCTTCGCCGCCGCCGACCGCCGGATCGCGCTCACCACCCGGTTTCCCCGCCATTCCTACATGCCGATCGAAAATTTCGTGGTCGTCGCCGAATACCACGAGGGCGACGGCGCCTGGGACGTGTTGGCCAATTTTCAGGGCCCCTACAGCACTCATCCGGTGATGGCGCGCGCGCTCCGGGTGCCGGGCGCCCGGCTCAGGCTGCGCACGCCCCGTGATTCGGGCGGCAGTTTCGGCATCAAGCTCGCGGTCTTTCCCTATATCGTCCTGATGGCCATCGCCGCGCGCATGGCCGGCCGGCCGGTCAAATGGGTCGAGGACCGCTACGAGCATCTCCTGGCCGCCAATTCCTGTCCCGAGCGGGTCACCACCATCGAGGCGGCGGTCCGCGACGACGGCACCATCACCGCCCTCAGATTCGACCAGCTCGAGGATTACGGCGCTTATCTGCGCGCGCCCATGCCGGGACCGCTCTACCGCATGCACGGGGCGATGACCGGCGCCTACGACATTCCCAATCTCGCGATCACCAGCAAGATCGTGGTGACCAACAGGATGCCGGCCGGCCTGGTTCGCGGTTTCGGCGGGCCGCAGCTCTATTTCGCGCTCGAACGCCTGATCCAGCGGGTCGCGGTCGAACTGGACCTCGATCCGCTCGACGTCATCCGCAAGAACCTGATCCCCGCGCATGCTTTCCCGTACCGGGCCGCGGCCGGAGCCCTTTACGATTCGGGCGACTATGCCAAGGCGATCGAGATCGCGACCGGTGACGGCCGGCTCGACGATCTGATCCGCCGCCGCGACGCCGCGCGGGCGGAGGGGCGGCTTTACGGCATTGGCTTCGCCGCCGTGGTCGAGCCGGGCATGTCCAACATGGGCTATCTCAGCACCCTTTTGACCACGGAAGCGCGCGAGCGCGCCGGGCCGAAGAACGGCGCCATCTCCCTGGCCACGGTCAATGTCGATCCCCTGGGCGCGGTCTCGGTGAGCGCCGACTGCATGCCCCAGGGCCAGGGCCACGAAACGGTGCTGGCCCAGATCGTCGCCGACCAATTGGGGCTCGCCCCCGACGAGATCGCGGTCAATCTGGCGCACGATACCGGCAAGGATCCCTGGTCGATCGCGGCCGGGACCTATTCCTGCCGGTTCACGCCGGGAACGGCCGTGGCGGTGCACAAGGCGGCACGGCAACTGCGCGACAAGCTCGCCCGGATCGCCTCGAACACACTCAACTTGAGGCCCGACGATCTGGTGTTCACGGGCGCCAGGATTCAGGCCCGCGACAATCCGGACAACGCCGTTGCGTTTGCCCGGGCCGCCGGCGTGGCCCATTGGGCGCCGGCGACCCTGCCCGACGGGATGGCGCCGGGCTTGCGCGAAACCGCCGCCTGGACACCGCCCGAACTGGCGGCGCCGACCGAGGGCGACCATATCAACACCTCCCTCACCTACGGCTTCGTGTTCGACATGTGTGGCGTCGAAGTCGATCCGATCACGGCGCAGGTGCGGATCGATCGCTACGTCACCATGCACGATTCGGGCAAGCTCTTGAACCCGTTGCTCGCCGAGGGCCAGGTACTCGGCGCCTTCGCCCAGGGTGTCGGCACGGCGTTGCACGAGGAATTCGTCTACGACTCAGAGGGGAGCTTCCTCACCGCCACCTTCGCCGATTATCTGGTGCCGACGGTCAACGAAGTCCCGCGGCCGGAAATCCTTCACATGGAGTCGCCGTCGCCGTTCACGCCGCTCGGCGCAAAAGGAGCGGGCGAAGGCAATTGCCTGGCCACGCCGGCCTGCCTGGCCAATGCGGTCGCCGACGCCCTGGGCATCGCCGATCCGCAATTGCCGATGACCCCGAAGCGGCTGCACGCGCTCATGGCGGCTCGGGACGAGCCGGCGCCATGAAGCCGCCCCGGTTCGATTACGTCCGCCCCGACACGGTCGAGGAAGCACTGGCGGTCCTGGCCGATTTCGGCGACGAGGCCCAGGTCATCGCGGGCGGCCAATCGCTGATGGCGATGCTGAACCTGCGCCTGGCCGGCCCGCGGGTGCTTGTCGATATTTCCCGCCTGGAGGCGCTGAGCACCTGCCAGGAGACCGGGGACTGTCTCGAAATCGGCGCCGCGGTCACCCAGGCGGACCTGCTCGACCGGGCGGACCTGGCCGAGGCGGTGCCACTGCTGGCGCTGGCGCTGCCCCATGTCGGCCACGCCCAGACCCGCAATCGGGGCACGGTCTGCGGATCACTGGCCCATGGGGATCCGAGCTCGGAACTGCCGCTTTGCCTGGCCGCGCTCGAAGGCCAGGTCGTGCTCCGATCGACGCGCGGCGAGCGCCGTCTGGACGCCGCCCAATTCCAAACCGGCCTCCTTTCGACGGCGCGGGAGGCCGACGAGTTGATCGTCGCCGCCCGGTTTCCGCTGCGCCGCGCCGGCGCCGGCCATGCCTTCGCCGAGGTCGCGCGCCGCCATGGCGACTTCGCCATCGTCGGCTTGGCGGCCGTGGCTCATGACGGCCAAGTGCGCCTCGGTGTCGCCGGCATCGCCGATCGGCCAGAAATACGCGAATGGCCATTCGAACGGGAAGACATCGATGCCGTCCTGAACCGCCTCGCCTGGGACTTGGACGCGGCCGATGACCTTCATGCAAGCGCGCGCTACAGGCGCGATATCGTCCGCGGGCTCGGCCCCAAGGTGATCGCGGAGGCTCGCTCATGCGCGAACTGAACGGCGCGGCGCGCCACCGGATCGGGTTCACCCTCAATGGCCGCGCGGTCTCGGGATGGGCCGAGCCGCGCCTGCTGCTGACCGATTTCCTGCGCCAGGAACTGGGCGAGACCGGGACCCATGTCGGCTGCGAGCACGGGATCTGCGGCGCCTGCACGATCCGGATCGACGGCCGGGCGGTGCGCGGCTGTCTTTACCTCGCGGTTCAGGCCGACGGCCGCGAGGTCCAGACCGTGGAGGGCCTGGCCGACCCGGACGGCGCGCTGAACGCCCTGCAACGGGCCTTTCGCAAGCATCACGCTCTGCAATGCGGCTATTGCACCCCCGGCCTTCTGATGTCGTTGACCGATCTGTTCGCCCGGACGCCGCGCCCGAGCGAAGCGCAAATTCTCGACGTGGTCGGCGGCCATCTGTGCCGCTGCACCGGCTATGCCGGTATCATGGCGGCGGCGCGCGAAGTGGCGGCGGAACCGTAGTCCGGCGATGACCTCGGCCTATCCCAATCTGTTCTCGCCCTTGACCCTGGCCGGGCGGGTGGTCCGCAATCGGCTGGTTCATACCGCCACGGTCACTGGCTTCGGGGCGGCGGGACGGGTGAGCGAGGCCTTGATCGCCTATCACCGCGCCCGCGCCACCGGCGGCGCCGGCATGATCGTGACCGAAGGGATGTCGGTGCATGCGAGTTCGGCGCCCAATGCCCGGGTGATCGCCCTCCACGATCCCGCCAACGCCGAGCCCCTGAAGCGGCTCGCCGAGGCCGTCGAGGCCCAGGACTGCCGATTGCTGGGCCAGCTCTGGCATGTCGGCCGCCAGCAGCTTTGGAGCCCGCTCGCCTCGCCGCTGGGCGTCTCGGACCGGCCCGACGCCCTGAGCTGGACCGTGCCCCACGTGATGGACCGGAGCCAGATCGAGGAACTGATCGCGGCCTTCGTCGCCAGTGCCCGGACCCTCCGGGAGGCCGGTTTTTCCGGCGCCGAATTGCACGGTGCTCACGGCTACCTGATCACCCAGTTCCTGTCGCCCTGGTCCAACAGCCGCGACGACGACTATGGCGGAGACCGAATCGGACGAATGCGTTTTCTAACCAAAATTATATCCGGTATTAGAGAGGTTTGTGGAGATGATTTCATTCTTGGTCTTAAAATGCCCGCGGATGAGGGCGTGGCCGGCGGGATCGACCTGGCGGAAGCGCGCGCGATCACCGAAATCCTGGCGGCCGAGGGTCGCCTCGACCTGATCGCCTACAGCCAGGGCAATTTCAGCCTCAGCCTGGAGCGCCATCTGCCGGACATGCATTTTCCCTCCGGCCCCTATCTGGATCTGGCCAGATCGCTGAAGCCGGTGGCCGGCGCCATGGCCGTGATGGCGCTTGGCCGCGTCACCTCACCGGCCCAGGGCGAGCAGGTCCTGGTCGCCGGCGGTGGCGACCTGATCGGCCTGTCACGACCCCTGATCGCCGATCCCGAGATGCCGGCCAAGACCGCGGCGGGTCGCGAGGACGACACACGGCCCTGCATCCATTGTAATTTCTGCTGGGGCGAGCTGGTCGCCGGGCGGGCGATCGCGTGCCAGCAAAACGTCCGGCTCGGCACCGGCGACGAATCCGCGCCGGAATTCGAGCCGCCTGCCCGGCCGCGGCGGATCGCCGTGGTCGGCGCCGGCCTGGCCGGGCTCGAGGCGGCCTGGCTGGCGGCGGCGCGCGGCCATCAGGTCGTGTTGTATGGCGCCTCCGCAGAGGTCGGCGGCAAGGCGGGTCTCGAAGCCCGGCTTCCCGGCCACGAGCAGGCCGGTTTGGCGATCGAATTTCAGAAGCGCCGGCTGCAACGCCATGGAGTCGAGGAGCGCCTGGGCCGCCCGGTCGACGCCGAGACGATCTTGGCCGGCGATCCGGACGCGGTGGTGCTGGCGACCGGCGCGACCATGCAAGCACCCGAATTGGAGCCCGGCGGCACCGCCATGGTGGCGGCCACGGAGGCCTTGGCGGACCTGTTGGCGCCCGCCGCCCGCGAGGAAGGGACCGCGGTCCTGTTCGACCAGGACCAGACCGCGCCGGTCTACGCCGTCGCCGCCTTGCTCGCCCGCCGATATGCCAAGGTGGTGATCGCGACTCCGGCCACCCAACTGGCCCGCAACGTGCCCCATGTCAACGCGATCGGCGTCCACCGGCGCCTGTTCGCCGCCGGGATCGAGACCGTGCTCGGTTGCCGGCCGGCCTCGTGGCACGGCGGCCGTCTTGATCTGATCAACCTCTATACCGGCGAACGCAAGTCCATCGACTCGGTGGCCCGCGCCATCTACGCGACACCCCGGCGGGCCAACGATGCCCTGGCCGCGCCGCTCGCCGCTGCCGGTGTTCCTGTGCATCTGATCGGCGACAGCTTCGCCCCCCGCAACGCCCTCGCCGCCATGGGAGAAGCCCGAACCACGGCCCTCGCCTTATGATCCGCGGCTTGCGCGTTCGGCTCGATCGATCGCGGTCTCATAGTCACCGTTCAAATTGCAGGCGAATGAGCTGAGGTGTTCGAATAACCAGAACATCGGGTGATGCGGGCTCAGCCGCGCTGCCGCATCGAATGATTCGGTCGCCTCGCGGGGGTGCCCGATGGAAATCATTACAAAACCCATGGAATAGTGGGCATAGGCCAAACTCGGCTGCAGCTCGATGGCGGTCCGAAGTTCCTCGATCGCCGCCGAATCTTTTCCGAACCAAACGTAGGCGCGGCCAAGCACGGCATGGGCGAGCGCATCCCTATCGTCGATTGCGACCGCGGTTTCGGCGGCACGAAGGGCTTCATCGAGGCTGTGGTCGAGCCGATCATGCGGAACGCCCGCACCGGCCGGGCGATGTTCCTGACCGCCTGGGTGCCGATGTCCTCGAAGCCCAAGTCGATCTTGCCTTCGACTTGGTCGTGGGCGCTGCCCGAAATACAGATGCCGCCCGGTTCGGCCAGGCTTTCCAGCCGCGCCGCGACATTGACGCCGTTTCTCCCTGCACGGTGACGGCGCACCGAACGGCCTCGACGACACTGTCGAAAATGCTGAGGATGCTGTCGCCGGCGGTATCGACCACGCGGCCGTGATGATCCGAGACATGCCCGCGAAAGACATCGCGGCAGGCATTGAGCCTGGCCATGGTGGCCCGCTCGTCGTCCCCCATCAGGCGCGAGTAACCGGCCACATCGGCGCTCAAAATAGCCGCCAGCTTGCGTTTGGCCTCGGCCATGCCGTGCCTTTCCCCTCGGCGCGCAAATGGGGCGACGGCTGAAATTAGTGAATATCGCCCGTGTCCATACCATCCAGGACAAAAACAAGCCGGACCGCCGGGGTTTTCACCCGAGCGGCCCAGCCCATCGGCGTGCTGAAACCGATTACCCGCCAGTGCGGTCGAAGCGGACCAGCTTGGGGATCGGCACCGTGCTTTCCGGCGAGGCTTCGACATGCTTGGCCGGGTCGCTGGAAAAGACCGTCCAGATGGCACCATCGAACGCCTCGGCCTCGCGGGTGAAGAAGCCGCGGGTCGGGTTGCGGAACGAGGCGAATGTTTCGGTCTCGGGATCGAAAGCGATCATGGAGTCCGAATTGGTGCCGGCGATATAGACCGTGTCCTTCTTGCCGGCATTGCCCGTGCGATCGACGAACAGATTGTAGTGGTAATCATCGCCGCTCGCCGGCACCGCCCGTTTCGGTCCGGGGGTTTCCCAGAACGAAAAGCTCTCGGTGGCCGGATCGAACTTGCCCAGATGGCCGCTGACCAGGGGCAGCCAGACATTGCCCTTGGAATCGGTCCTGAGCCGGCGCGGGCCATAACCCGGTGCCGCCACTTCCCACTGCGTGACCGTGTCGGTGGCCGGGTCGTAACGGCCGAAGTGATTGGAAAACGGCTCGCTGAACCAAACGGTCCCGTCGGGCGCGACATCGATCCCATAGAGGAACCCGCCAAACCCTTCGAAGGTTTGGGGCAGCGCGATCTGGCGCTCCTCGCCCGTGGCCGGGTCGTACATGCACAGCATGTTGAGGTTGCCGCTCAGCCAGTAACGCCCGTTGAGGTCGAGGCGGAGCGTGTGGGTGTCGCACCGGGTCATGATCGGATCCCAAGTCTCGGTGCGCGGGTCGAACACCACGATATCGCGGTTGCCCGAGGGATAGACCATGGCCGGGTCCTCGTCGGAAATATCGGCCAGAATCACCAACCGGCCGTCCCGGTCGACCTCGAGGGTGTGCGGGTGCGATTTCCAAGGATAGACGGGGAGACTATAGAACCCCCACTGCTCCGCCGGCGCGAACGGAATTTCCCACATCCGGGTCTCGCCGGTATCGATATTGACGCCGTAAATGGTGCCCCAGGCGAGGTCGCCGGTATAGACCCATTTGCCGGCGGCGCCGTGGGGCGGGGCCGCGCCAATCAGCGGGTTCCAGACATAGCCGGCGGCGAAGTCGTGTTGATAGGACGCCGGCTGGCCCACGTCCCATTCGCTCATTTGATAGGCGGCATCGGCACCGGAAGGGCGCGGCGCGGGTCCGGCGGGCAGGGCGCCGCCGGCGATCTTGTCTGACCATGCCGCCAACACATCGAGCAGCACGTCACGGTTCAGCGCATCCGCGAAGCCGCTCATGCTGGGCGCCAACGCGAGCTTGGCGTCCCACTCGTCGCGGCTCTTGGGCCGCCGGGTGATGTCGTTGCCGAGTTGATGGCAGAGGGTGCAGATGAGCTTGAGCTGGCCCATCCATTGGCGTTGATCCTGATATCCCGCTTGCTCGATTTGCGCCGGGGTCGGCGTGTCGAGCAACGAGAACCAGTAATTGGCCGGCAATTGCGCGGCGGTTTGCTTGGCGTCGAGTTTTTCGGCCGCCTCATAGGCGATATCCCCGTTGCCACCAGGTGCTATGCCGGCAAGCTCCTTGTCCTTGTAGCCATAGACCCGTGTCCGCAGGAAATACGGTCCCGGTCCGCTCAACCCGGTAATGGCGTAGTGGCCGTCACCGTCGCTCACCACCGTCCGGCGCGGGTGGCTGGACGCGGTTCTTGTCATCGCCGTCACCCAGACCCCCGATAGGGGCCGGCCGGCCTCATCCGTGACCGTGCCACTGATGCTGGCCGCCGACGCGGGCTGCATGGCAAACGCTAGCATCAAGGCAAGCAACGCCAGTGTGCCAAATTTCCACATTTGCATGTTGTCCTCCCCCGACTTGATTGTTGTGTTTGCTAGCTCGCGATCGCCCCGCGGTTCCAAGCCGGCGCGACCGAGCATCAAAGACGATAGTACAATTGAGTGGGGCGCGAAACAGGGTCCTCGCGATAAGGATCGGGCCGCTCGGGCTATGATCAGGGCGCGCCGAGCAGGGCCTGGCGGAAGGCCGATTTGCGCGCGGCCGCGTCGAAGGACCGCCGGGTCGCGGGCGGCGCCGCCATTCCCACCTTGAGCAGGACGAAAACCGGGCCGTTGGCCGCCCGCAACGCCATCGCGGCCGCTCCAATCTCGTCGCTGGTGGCGACCCCGTGGATGTTGGGAATTCCACAGCCCTGGGCGATGGCCGCCAAATCGACGCCCAAGCTGGTATGGCTGGGCTGGCCGCCGGTCTCCTGATAATGGCCGTTGTCGACGCAGAGGATCGAAAGATTGGCCGGCGCCATGACCCCGACCGTGCCCAGGGCGCCCAGGCCCATCAGCAACTCGCCGTCCCCGGTCGCGACCAGGACCCGGCGCCCGGGCTGGGTGAGCGCGAGCCCCAATCCCACCGACACCGCCGCGCCCATGGCGCCGCCGAGCAAGAAGGCGTTGTCGCCGTCGCCAGTCAGATGGGCGATATCGCGGGCGGTGCCCGCCAGTCCGCCAATGATCAGAAAATCGGCCGGATCCCCGATCAGCGCCGGCACCGCCGACTTGCGATCCAGCACTTCAGCATCCGCGCCCATCAGAAGCTCTTGGCGCCGATCAGGCGTTGGCCCAGCAGCATGGCGACGGCGGCGTTGGACTTGGTGGCCATGGCCAGGGCGGCGCGAGCGTCGGGCACCACGTCTTCCGCGCGCTCGACCCTCATGCAGCGGAGGCCCATGGCCTCCATCACCGGCTCGGCACCTTGGCCCATGGGAAGTTGCCACGGGTTCTGTTCGCCGAAATCGCCGCGCATGCTGATGAGGGCGAGAAACGGGAACCGCCCGTGGCGGATCAGCGAAAAGAAGTTCACGCAGTTGCCGACGCCGCTGCTCTGCATGAGCAGAACGCCCAATCCGCCGCCGAGATGGGCGCCGGCCAGGAGCCCGACCCCCTCCTGCTCGCTGGCGAGCGGCACCGCGATCGCGTCCCTGTCCACCCCGGCGCGCGCGATCAGCACCTTGTGGCCGGCATCGGGGACGTAGGCGAACAGGGTCACGCCACCGTCGCGGAGGCTGTCGTAAAGCGCGTCCTGCCAGGCCCCGGTCATTATGGCGCGCCTATTCCGCGACTCGGTCCTCGGGCCGGCGGGCAAACATGCCGATGCCGCGAACGGTCATGACCCTCTCACCGTTCTGATTGAACACTTCGTAAAAGGTCTTGACGATGCCCCGGTCGGGCTTGCTTCGCGACGGCCTGATCTCGGCGATGGTGGCGCGGGCGGTGAGGGTATCGCCGGGGCGCACGGGTTTTAGCCAGCGCAGTTCGTCCATGCCCGGGGAGCCCAGGTTGACCACGTCATTTAGCAATCCGTCGACGATCATGCGCATCAGAATCGACATGGTGTGCCAACCGCTCGCGATCAGGCCGCCATAGATGCTCTTCCGGGCCGCCGCCTCGTCGATATGGAAGGACTGGGGATCATAGGCGCGGGCGAATTCGAGGATCTCGTCCCTGGTGATCGTGCGGGGGCCGAATTCGATGACCTGGCCGACCTCGAAATCATCCAAATATTTCTTAGTCATATTCCTCTCTTTTCATCTTTTGCATTAATTTGAGAGCACGGGCGGCGCCCGCCATCGGCGCCGCCCCCGGCTTTCTACCAACTTGTCCCGAAAAGCCCAACAGTTCGGCGCGGCCCCCGGGCCGGTCAGACGCCCAGCCAGTCGCGGGTTATCTCGGGAACGCCGGCCAGTTCCGTGCCATCTCCCCGCCAGCGAATCCGGCCCTTGCCGAGCACGTGAACGGTGTCGGCAAGGGCGGTCGCGAAGGCGAGATTCTGCTCGACCAGGAGAATCCCGAGGCCAGTCTCCTTGAGCCCGGCCAGCAGGGTCTCGATCTCACCGACCACCAGGGGCGCCAAGCCTTCGGTCGGCTCGTCCAGGATCAGCAATCGGGCATTGGTCATCAGCGCCCGGGCGATCGCCAGCATTTGCTGCTCACCACCCGACAGCGCGCCGCCGCCATGGTCCCGGCGCTCCGTAAGGCTCGGAAAGGTTTCGAACACCCGCTCCAGGGACCAGCCGGTGCCGCGCGCCGCCACGGTCAGGTTCTCGAGCACCGAGAGCGAGGGGAAGATACCCCGGCTTTCCGGCACATAGGCGATGCCGGCGCGGGCGATCCGATGGGGCGGCAGGGACTCGAGCCCGCGGCCGTCGAGCCGGACCCGGCCGCCGCGCCGGGCCACCAGGCCCATGATCGCACGCAACGTGGTGGTCTTGCCGGCGCCGTTGCGTCCCAGCAGCGCCACCGCGCCGCCGGCCGGAACCGTGAGCGAGAGGCCTTGGATCACATGGCTGGAGCCGTACCAGACATGGAGGTCCTCGATCGCGAGCATCGGGACGCTCAAGCCTCCGCGCCCAGGTAGCGCCGACGCACGGCCTCGGATTGGCGCACCTCCCCGGGTGTCCCCTCGAACAGGACGGTGCCGTAATCGAGCACCGTGATCCGATCGGCGAAATCGAACACCACGTCCATGTCATGCTCGATCACGAGAACGGCCATGGTCGGTGGCAAGCCGCCGATCAGGCGCTGCATGGCCGCGGTCTCGTCCGGGCTCATGCCGGACGTGGGTTCGTCGAGCAGCAGCACCTTGGGCGCCAGCGCCAGCGCCAGGCCGATTTCGAGTTGGCGCTGCATGCCGTAGGCCAGGGTGTCGGCGGGTTGGTTCATGACCCCATCGACCCCGACCAGAGCGGCGATTTCGGCCACCGCCGCGGCCACCCCGGACAGGCGCCGAAGCCCCTTCCAGAACACCGGCCCGTGGCCCTGGGCCAGGACGATGGCGGTCGCCAGATTGGCGGCCACGGTCATGTCCGCGAACAGGTTGTTGCGCTGGAACGACCGCGCCAGGCCGGCGCGCGCGCGCTGGTCGGCGGAGGCCGCGGTCACGTCCGCCCCGTCCAGCCAGACCCGCCCGGCATCCGCCGCCACCATGCCGCACAACAGGTCGAACAGTGTCGTCTTGCCGGCGCCGTTGGGGCCGATCAACGCATGGCGGACACCCGGCGCCAAATGCAGAGACACGTCGCGGGCCACGTGAAGGGCGCCGAAGGATTTGTCGAGTCCCTCAGCCCGCAGCACGGCCGAACCTCCGGGCCAGGCGCTCGAGAGCACCCTGCAGTCCGTCGCCGGCAATCAGCACCACGGCGACGAACATGAGGCCCATGAAGAACATCCAGTATTCGGTGAGGCCGCTCAAATAATGGCCGGCCAGGATCACCGCCGCCGCGCCCGCCACCGGCCCGACCAGGGTGCCCATGCCACCGACGATCACCACGATCAGCGCTTCGCCGGAGGTCGTCCAGGTCACCAATTCGGGCGATATGAAATTGTTGTGCTGGGCGGCCAGGGAACCGGCCAGACCCGCGATCGCCCCGGCCAACGTGAACGCGGCCAGCTTGTAGTGACGCACCGGACAGCCGAGCGCGCGCATCCGTGCCTCGTTCCGGTGAATGCCGGCCAGGACCTGGCCGAACGGCGATCCCACCACCTGGCGCAGCCCCAGATACACCAGCAGCGCAAGAGTAAGCACGGCCAAGGAAAAGTGGCTGGGATCGTCGAGAGTCAAGCCGAGGGCGCCGAGGTCGGGGCGCGGGATGCCGCCGAGTCCGTCATCGCCGCCGAAGGTGCGGCTGCGGAACAGATAGGCGTGAACCATTTCGCCGATCGCCAGGGTGATCATGATGAAAAACACCCCGGCCAGGCGCACCGCGAACGCCCCGACCACCACCGCCAACAGCCCGGCCACCACCATCGAGGCCGGCAAAGCGAGCCAGGCCGGCCAGCCCAGCAATACGGTCAGGCCCGCGGTCGCGTAGGCGCCGGCGCCAAAAAAGGCGGCATGGCCGAGCGAGACCATGCCGGCGGTACCGACCAGGAGGTCGAGGCTCATGGCGAAAATCGCGAAGATCGCGACCTGGGCGATCAGCTCGTGGCCGAAAAAACCCGCCGTCGCCCACCAGAGCAACGCCGCCGCCGCCATAACCGCCGCGACGGCCAAGCGCAACCGGTCCTGGGCGAGGTCGGTCACCGCTCAGCCGTGGCGCGCCCGGACCAGGCCGCCGGGGCGGGCCAGCAGCACCGCCGCCATCACCGCGTAGATCATGACGCTGGCCAGGGCCGGGACCAGGACCTGGCCGAAGGTCTGGGCCATGCCGATCACCAACGCGCCCAAGGCCGCGCCCTTGAGGCTGCCGGGCCCGCCGATGACGACCACGATCAAGGTCAGGATCAGCACCGACATGTCCATGCCCGGGTAGACCGACAGCACTGGCGCCGCGACCACTCCGGCCAGACCGGCCAGGGCGCAGCCGAGGCAGAACACGGCAAAAAAGGCCAACCCGACATCGATGCCGAGCGCGGCCGCGGTCTCGCGGTCATCGACCCCGGCGCGGACCAACGCCCCCAGCCGCGTCCGCTCGAGCCCCCAATGGAGCGCCGCCAGCACCGCCAGCCCCAATCCAATGATGAACAGGCGATAGATCGGATAGGTTTCGCCCAACACCGAGACCCCGCCGGCCAGCACCGCCGGCAGATCGATCCCGTGGCTGTAATTGCCCCAGATGTAGCGCACCGAATCCAGGCCGACGAAGATCAGCCCGAACGTGACCAGCACCTGCTTCATCGGGCTCGCCGCCTGCATGTGGCGCAGCAGGACGACATGAAACACCATCCCCAGCAGCGCCACAGCGACCGGCGCGGCCACCAACGCCAGCCAGAACGAGCCGGTGCTCCGGGCCACGCTGAGCCCGATATAGGCGCCGATCATATAGAGGGTGCCGTGGGCCAGGTTGATGAAGCCCATCAGGCCGAACACCACCGACAGCCCGACCGCCAGCAGGAACAGCAGGCTGGCCAGTTGCAGCCCGTTCAGGAATTGAATGGCGAGGAAGGTCGGATCGAGCAGCATCACCGAACTTGGGCTAACCGCGACCGACCTCCATCCGGCACCCGTTGGGCGGGTCCTGGACCGCCTCCATTTTGTCGATCACCACCTGTTTCACGGCGTAGCCGACCTGACGGGTCTCGAACACGTAGATGTCCTGGATCACGTTGTTGGTGGCGGGATCGATTCTGAGCGGCCCGCGCGGGCCGGTGAAGCTGACCTGATGCATGGCCGCGACCAGCGCCGCCTTGTCGTCGGTCGCGCCGCCGGTGATTTCGAGCGCCTCGACGATCAGCCGGGCGGTGTCGTAGCCCTGGACGGTGAACTCGGAGCCGACCCGGCCGTGTTTTTCCTGAAACGCATTCTGGAATTGCCGGTTTTCGTCGGAATCGATGGACGGCACGTAGTTCAGAGCGCCGGTGAAGCCGACCGCCGCCGCGCCCTCGGCGGGCAGGAACAGGGGCGAGGTCAGCCAGCCGGCCCCGGTCAGGGCGATCTCCTTCTTGAGCCCGAAATCGTGGACCTGCTTGACGAACTGAATCGCCGGGCCGCCGGCGAAAAACACATACATGGCATCGGGCTTGGCGGCCTTGATCTTGGCCAGATAGGGCGCGAAGTCCTTGGTTTCGCGGAGCGGCGGGTATTCCTCGCCGACGATGGCGCCGCCGGCGGCGGTGAAGGAGCGCTTGACCGCCGCCATCATCTGATGGCCGGCGGCATAATCGGCGGCCAGGAGATAAAGGCTGCGGTATCCCTTGTCGAAGAGCCAGCCGCCCATGCCGCGATTGATCTGGTCATTGGAAAACGAGGTCCGGATCACCCATGGGCTGCAGCGTTCGCCGGTCAGCAGATTGTTGCCGGCATTGGGCACGATGAGGGGGATTTCGGCATTGTGGACGAAGTCGCGCATGGCGCCGGCGACATTGGACGCCACCGGGCCGACCAGAAGATCAACCTGGTCCTGATACACCAGCTTCTTGGTCTTGGTCAGGCCGACACTGGGCTTGACCTCGGAATCCTCCCGGATCAGCTCGATCCGGCGCCCGGCCACGGTATCGCCGAAAGTCTCGAAAGCAAGCATCATGCCGTCGGTGATGTCGCCGCCGAGCGCCGCGTACACGCCCGAAAACGGCAGCACGACGCCGATTCGAATCGGGTCCCCGGCGCCCGCCGGCGCCGGCAAGCCGGCGATCAGCGCCAACGCCAAACCAAATAGAATTCGCATCCTGCCTCTCTCCCTCTCCGACCCCGACCCACGCCCGCCAACCGCCGGACTATAGCACGGCCAATCCCACGACCAACGCCAGTGGCTCGTGTCCGTGTTTGATATTCGACTTGGCTGAGGCACGAAGCCACCCGCATATCGGCCCATGATTCAACACCGATCGTCGACAGATTCTTTTCGCGGCCGGCTCGGTGATTTCTACCACCCGCCCCTTCGCCTAGTCCGCGAGTTCCGGGATCACCCACAGCGGCGCTTCGCCTCGCGCCACCCGCTCGACATTGTCGAAAGCGTTGCGCACACGGCCGGCGTTGCTTTGCCAGGTCGGGCCTGCCAAATGCGGGGTCAGCACGACATTGCTCAGGTTGAACAGCGGGTTGTCGGTGGCCGGCGGCTCCTCTTCGAAGACATCGAGCCCGGCGCCGGCGATCCGGCCCGTGCTGAGCGCCTCGTGCAGAGCCGTCTCGTCGATGACCGCGCCACGGCTGGTATTGACGATGATCGCCGAGGGCTGCATCTGGGCGAGTTCCGCCTCGCCGATCATATGTCGGGTCGTCCGGTTGAGCGGCAGGTGAAGCGTCACGATGTCCGCGTCGCGTAACAATTCGTCGCGCAACAAAAATCGCACGCCAAGCGCTTCCTCGGCGTCGTCGCTGAGCCGCGCGATGTCGTAATAGGCGACATCCATCCCGAACGCCCCCGCCAGGCGCGCCATTTTCTTGCCGATCGCGCCGAGACCGATGATGCCGAGCGTCTTTCGCCGCAGCTCGCTCAAACGGGGAATCTCATTGCCGCGCCAGCGGCCCGCCACCACTTTCGCGTGTTGCTGGACCAGGTCGCGCGAGACCGCGAGCATCAACATCATCGCGTGTTCCGACACCCCGACCGAATTGGCGCCGCCATTGTTGGCGATCGGGACGCCGGCGCGGCGCGCCGCGTCGAGGTCGGCGCGGTCGTAACCGGCGCTCAACAGCTGGATCAGGCGTAGCCGCGGGGCTCGAGCATAAAGCGCGTCATCGACCAATTGATCGACGAAGCCGACGAGATATTCGGCGTCGGCGATCGCGTCCGTGAACTCGGGTCCTTCCGGCTCGGCGATCACCAGGTCGAACCCCGTCGGCACCAGGTCGGGCGCGACTTCGGCGACACCCGAAAGCAAGGCAACAAGGACAATCTTGTCGGTCATAAGTGGTTCGGCTCCGTGAATCTGTTACAGGGGCGCTGGCCGCCACCGTCTACACCGTTATCCGTGAACCGGCTTCCCCCGACCCGCTGGCGGAACTGGACGTCTTGGCGGTCGGGGCCCGGCGACCCGTCCGAACCCTAGTGCTCGGTGACGATCATCGAGGCGTTCTGGCCGCCGAAGCCGAAGGCGTTGACCTGAATGGTCTCGACGTTGGTTTCGACCGGTTCGTTGATCACGGCGTGGAACTCCACCTCCGGATCGACGTTCTTGGTGCCGGCGTTGGGGATGACCGCGTTGGCCTTCATGCTGGCCATGCCGCCCAACAGGCTCATGATCCCGGCCGCGCCGGCGGTGTGGCCCAGATGACCCTTTACCGAAGCCACCGGCAGCGGCGTCTCGCGGCCGGCGAACAGACGGTTGATGGCGCGGGTTTCCGCCGTATCGCCGACCGTGGTGCCGGTGCCATGGGCCATTAGCGCGTCGACCGCGTCCGCGCCGCCCGGCAGCGCGGCATCGGCGAGGGCATCTTCCATCGCCACCTGCTCCCATTTGCCGTCAGGTTGCGGCGAAGAGGGGTGGTAGCCGTCGGACATCGAGGCATAGCCCCGGACGCGGCCGTGGATGGTGGCGCCGCGCGCCTTGGCGCGATCGGCCCGCTCCAGGATCAGCACGCCGGCGCCCTCGCCCGGCATCACCCCGGTTCGATTGATGTCGAACGGCAGACAGGCCTTGTAGCGGTCGGGCTGCTGGATGAACATGCCGTACTTGGCCATGGTCAGAATCTGCAATTTGGTGCGCCCGCGGTCGCTGGCGCCGGCGAACGCCACGTCCACCATCCCGGCCTCGATCATCCGGGCGGCCGTGCCGATGGCGTCATGGGCCGAGGCACAGGCGGTCGACAGAGTCAGCAACGGGCCGTGCAGGTTCCAGCGTATGGCGATCTGAGAGGCGGCCATGTTGGACCAGGCCTGGAGTTGCATCTTGCGCGCGGCGCCGTCGGGACCGAGGGTGTCGAGACCATACTGGGACTCGGCGATGGTTTCGACGCCGGCGAGGGCCGTCCCCATGATCACGGCGGTACGCCTCGGGTCCAGCTCGGTCAGGCCGGAATCCTCCATCGCCTGCACCGCCGCCGCCATGGCGTACCAGGTGAAGGGATCGCTGCCCTCGATCACCCGGTCGTCCATCCAATCCTCGGGCTTGAAATCCTCCACCAGCGAGACCCAGGCATATTCCAGTCCCTCGTCTCCCGCCCAGGGCGCGGCGCTGACCGCGACATGCGCTTCGGCCAGCTTGCGGCTGAACTCCTCCAGGTCCGAGCCGAGGGAAGAGACCACGCCCATCCCTGTAATCGCTACGTTTTCCATGGTGTTGTCTCGCTGTTGATTGTCCGCCCGGTACCGCGCGGTCTCGTGGGTGAGACCAAACCGGCATTTCCCGGATAACCTCCAGTTTCATGGTGATTATGCCCAAATCGTGCCGCCGTCGTAGTTATTTTCCCATTTCAGCCGAACCCGGCGTCCGACAACTCGTCGCTGGTCGGGGCGCCAGCCGATAACCATCTGGTTTTATTGGGAGATCTGGTGCCGCCACTGTGGATTGAACACAGGACCTCACCCTTACCAAGGGTGCGCTCTACCACTGAGCTATGGCGGCGCCGGGAGAGCAAGGGGCGGACCATGCCACAGGGGGCGGGGCTTCGCAAGACGGCGAAGACCTTGACGAATCGGGCTCTATCGCCATTTATTTCGTGACAATCCGTAATCGCGGAGGCGAAACCGATGGCCGATCGAGTCGGATCGCTCACCCGGAGCCAGCCCGTCACGGGCGAGGCGGATCGTGATGCGCGTCGCCAGCAACTGGCCGAACGGTTGCGCGAAAACCTGAAAAAACGCAAGGAACAGCGACGCCAGCGCGACGAGCGCGCCAAGCGCGCACTCCACAAGGGCCTGGCCGACTTCGAAGTCTGAGCGTCGCGCGCCAAAGGGACCGGCGCGACTCCTTGAGCCCCGGTCGGGCCTGCGTTACAAGAGCCCGGCTGAGCAAGAGGAGTGTGGCGATGGCAACGCGGCCTGATCCCGCGGCCCATGGATAGAATCCGGATTCGCGGCGGTCGGCCGCTCAATGGCGCCATCCGGATCGGCGGCGCCAAGAACGCCGCGTTGCCCTTGATGGCGGCAAGCCTGCTCACCGATGAGACCCTGGCGTTGGGCAATCTGCCCCATGTCGCCGATATCGCCACCATGGGCGAGCTCTTGGTCCAGCTCGGCGTCGGCGTCAGCATGAACGGAGCCGGCGACGGGGCGCCGCTTGCCAACGGCGGCAACGAGGGTCGCGTGCTCGGGCTCACCGCCGAGGCCCTCGCCAACCGCACCGCGCCCTACGATCTGGTCCGCAAGATGCGCGCATCGGTGCTGGTGTTGGGACCCTTGCTCGCGCGCGCAGGCCGGGCGCGGGTGTCCCTGCCGGGGGGATGCGCGATCGGGCCCAGGCCGGTGGATATACATCTTCGCGCGCTCGAACAACTTGGCGCCGAGATCGACCTCAGGGACGGCTACATCGAGGCCAGCGCGCCCAACGGATTGCACGGGGCGCAGATCGCGTTTCCATCCGTATCGGTGGGCGCGACCGAGAATCTGATGATGGCGGCCTCGCTGGCCGTGGGCGAGACAACGCTGACCAACGCCGCCCGCGAACCGGAAATCCAGGATCTGGGCAAATGCCTGTCGGCGATGGGCGCCCGGATCGAGGGGATTGGGACCGATACCATCCGCGTGGCCGGAGTCGCTCGGCTTCGCGGCGCCGAGCATCAGGTGCTCCCCGATCGTATCGAGACCGGGACTTACGCCGTGGCGGCGGCCATCACCGGCGGCGACGTCGAGCTGGTCGAGACCGAAATGGGATTGATCGAGGCGGTGGCCGAGAAACTTCACGATGCCGGGGTCGAGATGACACCGACCGCGCGTGGGGTGCGGGTGCGCCGGGCCGGCAACAGGGTGTCCGGGATCGATCTGGTGACCGAACCGTATCCGGGCTACCCGACCGACATGCAGGCCCAGATGATGGCCCTGATGGCGATCGCCGAAGGTGCCTCGTTGATCACCGAGACGATTTTCGAGAATCGGTTCATGCATGTGCCCGAGTTGTCCCGCATGGGCGCCAACATCACCGTCCATGGCGGCTCGGCGATGGTGCGCGGCGTGCCGGTCCTGACCGGCGCGCCGGTCATGGCGACCGATCTTCGCGCCAGCGTGTCGTTGCTGCTGGCCGGGCTCGCGGCAAGGGACGAAACCGTGGTCAATCGGGTCTACCACCTGGATCGCGGCTACGAGCGGGTCGAAGAGAAGCTGGCCGCCTGCGGCGCCGATATCGAGCGGATACGGGGATGACCGCCGAGGCCCCGCCGCGTATGCGTCTGCGCGCCGCCGATGCCGAGGACTTCGCCGTGGTCGCGGCGTGCCTGCAAAGCGCCCTGATGCCCCTTGGGGAGATGGCTTACTTGGCGCCCGAGCACCGCTTCGTCGCCGTCTTCGACCGGTTCACCTGGGAGTGCGCGACCCCGGGCGTTGAGCGGGCGCGGGACCTCTATCAGGTGTCGGCCGGCTTGCGGTTCGAGGGTGTCAGCGCGGTTCAGGTCAACGGCATCGACCAGACCGACAAGAGCCGGGTGCTCGAACTGTTGACCCTGGCGGCGCGGCCAGGGGCGGTGTCGCTGGTGTTTGCCGGCGGCGGCGCGGTGCGGCTCGAAGGCACCCAAATCGTCGCTCTGCTCGAAGATCTGGGCGAGGCCCGACCGGCCGCGGTGCTGCCCCGGACCGCCCTCGGGACCTGACCGTGGACGGCACGGAGTCCCTGGTCGTCGCGGTGCCCAAGGGACGCATCCTGGCGGAACTGCTGCCGGTGATGAAGGGCGCCGGGATCGAGCCCGAGCCGGCATTTCACGACCCGGCCGTGCGCCAGCTTAGTTTCGCCACCAACATCGACGGCCTGACCCTGATCCGGGTGCGCAGCTTCGACGTCGCGACCTTCGTCGCGTTCGGCGCCGCTCAGTTCGGCGTTGCCGGCCGCGACGTGCTGATGGAATTCGATTATCAGGAAATCTACGCGCCCCTCGACCTGGCCATCGGCCGTTGCCGGTTGTCGGTGGCCGAGCCCGCCGAACTCGCCACCACCGACGATCCGACGCGCTGGAGCCATGTGCGGGTGGCGACCAAGTATCCGGAAACCACCCGCCGCCACTTCGCCGCGCGCGGGGTTCATGCGGAATGCATCAATCTGAGCGGCGCCATGGAACTCGCCCCCCGGCTCGGTTTGTGTCGGCGCATCGTCGATCTGGTGTCGACCGGCGGCACGCTTCGGGCCAACGGCCTGGTCGAGGTCGAACATATCGCCGACGTGACCTCGCGATTGGTGGTCAACCGGGCCGCGTTGAAGACCCGTCCGCGCCAATTGGGCGAATGGATTCAACGGTTCCGGGATGTGGTCGATGGCCAGGATCCTGGATAGCGCGGCGCCCGGATTCGGCGCGGCATTCAAGGCGGCGCTGGCGTCGCGGGGCGCTGCCGCGGCCGATATCGGGGCGACGGTGGCGGCGATTATCGAAGCGGTGCGGTGTGGCGGCGACAGCGCGGTCATCGACCACACGGCGCGTTTCGACCGGATCGCCGTGACCGCCGGGGAGCTTCGGTTCGCCGACGCCGAAATCGCCACCGCGCGCGCCGCCTGCACGGCCGAATCCCTGGCCGCGCTCGACCTCGCCGCGACCCGGATCGAGGCCTTTCACCGCCGCCAGATGCCGGCCGACATCCGTTACACCGATGAGGTCGGCGTTGAACTCGGTGTCCGCTGGCGCCCGATCGCGGCCGCCGGAATTTACGTGCCGGGCGGTCTGGCGGCCTATCCGAGTTCGGTGCTGATGAACGCGCTGCCGGCGCGGGTCGCCGGTGTCGAGCGGGTGGCG
>CAJWQN010000007.1 GCA_913045505.1 uncultured Rhodospirillaceae bacterium
CCGCCCCGCCCTGCAATTTCTGCCGCCCCGAGGACGGCTCGCCGCCGCCCCGCCCCCCCGCTGACGCAGAGGTTGGCCTCCGCCGCCGCCGCGGGGCGGCTGGCACGGATTTTGCTTGCCAAGAACCCTGCGCCGGCGCGGCTCGTGGCGGCGCGGGGATACACAATCGACCGGCAATCGGGTATACTCAGGCGACCGATTGCGGAAATGGGCGCTTGGTCGGCGGTTTCTCGAGCCCGGCCGGGATGAAATCCCGGCGAAGCCGGTCGCCGGCGCCGGAGGTGCAGCATGGTAGGGATTATTGGCGGCGGGTTTGGCGGCGGCACGGGCGTGTCCGCGTTGTTCATTCTCCAGACTCTCAAGACCACCCGTGACGAGCAATTCGAGCAATTCAAGAACTCACCGATGATCCAGCGTGACGTTCAGCATTTTCTCGAAAAGGCCGGCGAGGTCGAGACGGCCGAGGAATTCCTGGAAGATCGCCGGCTGCTGTCGGTGGCGTTGTCGGCGTTCGCGCTCGAGGACGAGATCAATTTCCCGGCCCGGATCAAGAAGGTTCTGATCGAGCCGGTGGACGACAAGGAGTCCTTGTCAAACAAGCTGCTCGATCCGAGGTTCAAGGAAATCGCCGAGGCGTTCGCGTTCGGGGTGCTCGGCGTCGGCAAGCTCAAGCTCAATTTCTTTCGCCAGGAAGTGATCGACAAGTTCCTGACCAACGAATTCGAAAAGCATCTGGGCGAACTGAATCCGGCGGTCCGCGAGGCCGAGTTCTTCCGGCGCAAGATCGGCGATATCACCAACACCTTCGATATTCTGGGCAATGCGGTGCTGCGCTCGGTGGTCATCTCGACTCTCGACCTTCCGGTCCAGATCGCCTTTCAGTCGGTGGACAAGCAGAAGGCGCTCATCGACGCCCGGGTCGATATCGAGGATTTCAAGGACCCGGAGTTCGTCGACAAGTTCATCCAACGGTTCCTGATCAAGAAGGATCTGGAGGACGCGCAAAACGGATTCTCCTCGGCGGGCTCGGGCATCGGCAATTCGCATCTTCTGCCCCTGTTCCAGGGTCTCGCGGGCGCCGGCGGCATCAGCCTCAACCTGTTGGTCTGATCTCGATATCACACCGAGGTTGTCTGGATCGGTCGAAGCGGCGGCGGGGCCCGGATTTTGGCCCACGGCAGGACCATTTCCGCCGGTCGCCGCCGGGCACCGATGTGCGCAATCGGGCCTATGGGTAACAGTTTGGACCGAGGGTCCGGGCGGACCGGTGTTGGGATCCGCGATCGGCGGTGATGGGGCTGGTCGGGGCGCTCGCTTGGCAATCACCGAAGCATGACGGATTTGGCGGCCGTTTGAGGACCTGGGCGCTTTACGGCGGTTTCGGGGGGCTCTAATGTTCGAGCCGGGGCAACCGGCACCAAACTCAGGTGCATGGCCAGGAGCAAACCGATGGCACGACCGCGCATCAGGGACCGCGCCGCCGTCTCGGAGGCGTTGGCGTTTCACTCCGCCGGCAAGCCGGGCAAACTGGAGATTCGCGCCACCAAGCCGCTGACCACCGCGCGCGAATTGACACTCGCCTATTCGCCGGGGGTCGCCGAGCCGTGCCTGGAGATCGAGAAAGAGCCGGCCCGCGCCTACGACTATACCGCCAAGGGCAACATCGTCGCCGTGGTGTCCAACGGCTCGGCGGTGCTCGGGCTCGGCAATCTGGGCGCGCTCGCCGCCAAGCCGGTGATGGAGGGCAAGGCGGTTCTGTTCAAGCGCTTCGCCGATATCGACGGCATCGACCTGGAAGTGGACACCGGCGACGTCGATGAGTTCGTCGATTGCGTGCGCTTTCTCGGCAAGAGCTGGGGCGGCATCAATCTCGAGGACATCCGGGCGCCGGAATGCTTCATCATCGAACAGCGCCTGCGCGAGGCCATGGACATTCCGGTGTTCCATGACGACCAGCACGGCACCGCGATCATCGCCGCCGCCGGCCTGGTCAACGCCCTCCACCTGACCGATCGCAAGCTCATCGATACGCGCGTCGTGGTCAACGGCGCCGGCGCCGCCGGCATTGCCTGCGCCGAACTGCTCAAGAGCATGGGCGTCCCCGGCGCCAACATCATCCTGTGCGACACCAGGGGCGTGATCTATCGGGGCCGCGAGGCCGGCATGAACCAGTGGAAATCGGGCCATACCGCCGACACCAAGCTGCGCACCCTGGCCGCGGCGCTGAAAGGCGCCGACGTGTTCTACGGGCTTTCGGCCAAGGGCGCGATGACCGCCGACATGGTCAAGAGCATGGCCCCCAATCCGATCATTTTCGCCATGGCCAATCCGGACCCGGAGATCACGCCGGAGGAAGTGCAGGCGATCCGGGACGACGCGATCATGGCCACCGGTCGGTCCGATTACCCCAACCAGCTCAACAACGTGCTCGGCTTTCCCTACATCTTCCGGGGCGCCCTGGACATGCGCGCCTCGACCATCAACGAAGAGATGAAGATCGCCGCGGCCGAAGCGCTGGCGGCGCTGGCCCGCGAAGACGTGCCCGACGAGGTGGCGGCGGCCTATTCGGCGCCAAGCCTCCGGTACGGCCCCGACTACATCCTGCCCAAGCCGTTCGACCCGCGTCTGATCGTCTCGGTGCCGGCGGCGGTCGCCCGGGCCGCCATCGACAGCGGCGTCGCCGGCAAGCGGTTCAAGAGCGAGGCGACCTACCGTCATCAGCTTCGCGCCCGCCTCGACCCGACCGCGAGCAGCATGCAGATGATCCTGGACGAGGTCCGCGACAACCCGACCCGGATGCTGTTTGCCGAGGGCGAGGAAGAAAAGGTGATCCGCGCCGCGCTCCAATGGCTGAGCCTGGGACTCGGCACGCCGGTGCTGATCGGGCGCGAACGCAAGGTCCACGAGGCTTTGGCCGGGATGGGCCAGAGCCTGCCGGACGGTCTCGAAATCCACAATGCCAGCCTCGGCGGCCACAACAAGCTCTATACCGATTTCCTGTACGACCGGCTCCACCGCCAGGGCTATCTCTACCGCGACTGCCAACGGCTGGTGAACCAGGATCGCAACGTGTTCGCCGCCTGCATGGTCGCCGCCGGCCATGGCCAGGCCCTGATCACCGGGCTGACGCGCAGCTATTACATGGCGCTGGAAGACATCTCCCGGGTGCTCGACCCGCGCGCGGGCGAGCGTCTGTTCGGCCTTTCGGTCATGATCGCGCGCGGCACGACCGTGTTCATCGCCGATTCCACGGTCCACGAATTGCCGACTCCGGAAGAACTCGCCGACATCGCCTGCCAGAGCGCCGCCAAGGCGCGCGAGATGGGCCACGAGCCCAGGGTCGCGGTGTTGTCGTTCTCCAATTTCGGCGATCCCCGGCGCGACATGGCGGTCCGGATTCGGGACGTGGTCGCGGTCTTGGATTCGCGCAACGTGGATTTCGAGTATGACGGCGAGATCGCCGCCGACGTGGCCTTGAAGCCGGAGTTGTTGGCGCTCTATCCGTTCTGCCGCCTGTCGGGTCCGGCCAATGTGCTGATCATGCCCAACCTGCACAGCGCCAACATCTCGACCAAGCTGCTCCAGGAGTTGGGCGGCGGCATCGTGGTCGGGCCGCTGTTGATGGGGCTCGAGAAGCCGGCCCAGATCGTGCCGATGGGCGCGAACGTCTCGGCCATGGTCAATCTCGCGGCATTTGCCGCCCACGAGGCGATCCGGCGGGCGACGCCGACGCCGATCCGGACGGCGCGCAAGGCCGGGCGCCGGAAGAGCGCCTGAGCCGATCGCGCGCGGGGCCCGTACCCGACCGGGATGATGGGAGCCGCCGGTCCCTGGTCGCGGGCGGCCCGGCTCGCCCTGCTGGTGTCGCTGCCGGCGGCGGCGGCGCTGGCGGCCTTGGCGGCGCTCGATCGGTTCGGTTTCGGCGAGGCCGCCCTGGCGTGGCTCGCTTGCGTGGTGGGCATGGTCGTGATGCTGCGGCCGCTGGCTTCCGCGATCGAGGGTCTGCGCATCCATATCGACGGCCTCGGCGAGGACGCGCCCGAGCCCCCGCCCCTGGTCTCGGGCGGCCTGGCCGGTGATATCGCCGCCGCGACCGGCAAGTTGGACCGTGCCTGGCGGCGGCGCGGCCAAGCCCTCGACGCCGCGACCGCCGCCCGCGAGACGATTCTCGACACCCTGCCCGATCCCCTGATCCTGCTCGGCCGCGACCGAATCGTCACCCGCGCCAACCGGGCCGCCAAGGCCCTGCTCGGCCGGGACTTGGCGGGGCAGACCCTGATCTCCTGCCTGCGCGTGCCCGAGGTGCTCGACGCTTGCGACGCCGTCCTCGCCGGCACCCGGTCCGCCGACATCGAATTCGGATTCTCAGGCCCCGATCCGCGCCATTTCAGCGGCCACGTCCAGATTCTGGACGCCCCCCATTTCGACGGCGGCGTCCTGGTCATCGCGCTTCACGACATCACCGAGGTCAAACGCATCGATAACATGCGCGCCGATTTCGTCGCCAACGCCAGCCATGAGATTCGAACCCCGCTGACCACCCTGGTCGGGATGATCGAGACCCTTCGCGGTCCGGCCCGCGACGATGCCCAGGCCCGCGAACAATTTCTGGGGTTGATGGGCGAGCACGCGCACCGGATCACCGGTCTGGTCAACGACCTGCTGTCATTGTCCCGGATCGAGATGCTCGAGCATACTCCGCCGACCGGGACGGTGGCTTTGGGCCCGTTGCTGGCGCGGACCCGCGAGGACTTGGCCTGGAAGGCGGACCGGCGCCGGGTGACGATCGAGCTGGCGCTGGATGCCGACCTGCCGCCGGTGATCGGCGACGAAAGCGAGCTTGGGCAGCTGTTTCAGAACCTGCTCGACAACGCGATCAAATACGGCGACGAGGACTCATCGATCGACGTATCGGCGGCGGTGTCGGATGATTCTGGATCCGTGGCGGTGGCGGTCCGGGATCACGGCCCCGGGATCGACAGCCGCCATCTGGGCCGGCTCACCGAGCGTTTCTACCGGATCGACAAGGCCCGGTCGCGCGAAATGGGCGGCACCGGCCTCGGCCTCGCGATCGTCAAACATGTGGTCAATCGTCACCGCGGCACGTTGGCGATCGAAAGCACCCCCGGCGAAGGCAGCCGGTTCACGGTCGATCTTCCGGTCGCCGAAGAGCGGAGCCGGTGACACAAAACCTTCATCAAGCCGTCACATAATGGCAGCCGCGGAGGCGTAGATATTGCCCGCGAGAGCGACGCGGCACCCGGCCGCGGTTCAGATTCGATGAGGCGTGCAGATGAAATTGTGGGGTCTTGCCGCGGCCGTTGCCGTTGCCGTGATGATCGCCGGCGCCGCCGAGGCACGCGATCAAATTCGGATCGTCGGCTCCTCGACCGTGTTTCCCTTCGCCACCGCAGTCGCCGAGCGGTTCGGGCGGGGCACGCCGTTCAAGACGCCGGTGGTCGAAAGCACCGGCTCGGGCAGCGGCCTGAAACTGTTTTGCGCCGGACTCGGCGTGCCGCATCCGGACATCACCAACGCCTCGCGACGAATCAAGCGCTCGGAGGTCGAACGGTGCCGGGACAACGGCGTCGGCGAGATCACCGAGGTCAAGATCGGCTATGACGGCATCGTGATCGCCAATGCGCGCACCGAGGTGAGGATCGCGCTCACCCTCCGACAGCTCTTCCTGGTCCTGGCCAAGGACGTGCCGGCGGACGAGGACGGCGCCGAATTGATCCCCAATCCCTACAAGACCTGGAAGGATGTCGATGCCGCGCTGCCCGACAAGGCGATCGAGGTCTTGGGGCCGCCGCCGACATCGGGCACCCGCGACGCCTTTGTCGAGAGGGCCATGGAAAAGGGCTGCAAGACCTTTCCCGCGATCAAGGCGATGAGGCGGACGGACAGGATTTCCTACCAGGCGATCTGCCACGCCATTCGCGAGGACGGCGCATTCGTCGAGGCCGGCGAAAACGACGTCCTCATCGTCCAGAAGCTCATCGCCAATCCCAATGCCTACGGCATCTTCGGTTTCAGCTTTCTGGATCAGAATCTGGACAAGATTCAGGGCAATCTGGTGAACGGCATCCTTCCCGAGTTCGAGACCATCTCGGAGGGCAGCTATCCGATCTCGCGATCGATGTACTTCTACATCAAGAACGCCCATGCCGACGTGATTCCGGGGGTGGCCGACTACGTGGCCGAATTCACCAGCGAGAAGGCCTGGGGACCGGACGGCTATCTGGCCGACAAGGGCCTGATCCCGTTGTCCGACGAAGAGCGGGCGCGATCCCGGACCGACGCCATGGGGTTGTTGCCGCTCGCCATGTAACACCGAACCCCGGGGGGCGCGCTCGGTCCCAGCCATGTCCATGTCACTGCTTCTGGCCTTGCTGGCCGCCCTGACCCTGATCGGATTCCACCTCGGCCGTGGACGGGCGGTGGCCCTGGTCGGCGGCGAATCCCGCCGGCTCCACTCGCGCCCCAACCATTACGGGCTCTACGTGGCGCTGTGGTGCGCGCTGCCCGCCCTGGCCATCCTCGGGGCCTGGCAGTCTTGCCTGCCCGTGGTCATCGAAGCGATCGTCGTGTCCGGACTGCCGACCGAGATTCTGGCCTTGTCGGATGCCGAACTGGGCCTAGTCCTCAACGATATTCGCAATCTCACCTTCGGCGGCGTGCTTGGACGGGAGCCGCCGCCCTATGCCCAGGCCGCCAGCGCCGAGCTCGGGCGTCTGTACGAAATCGGCCGCGCCGGTCTCGCGGTGGTGACCATGGCGATCGCCGCGGCTGGCCTGGCCTGGGGCCGGCACCTGGTGACTCCGGGCCTGCGGGCGCGCAACGCGGTCGAGCGGGTCATCGTCATCGCGCTTCTGGCCAGCTCCACGGTCGCCGTTCTGACCACCATCGGCATCGTGCTTTCGCTGTTGTTCGAAACAATCCGGTTCTTCGACAAGGTTCCGGTCTTCGACTTTCTGTTTGGATTGGAATGGAGCCCGCAAACCGCCATTCGCGCCGACCAGGTCGGCGCGAGCGGCGCGTTCGGCGCCGTGCCGCTGTTCGCCGGCACGCTTTTGATCACGATGATCGCGATGGCCGTGGCGGTCCCGGTGGGCCTGATGTCGGCGGTGTATCTCTCCGAATATGCCGCGAAATCGGTGCGTGCCGCGGTCAAACCGATCCTCGAAATCCTGGCCGGTGTCCCGACCGTCGCCTACGGATTTTTCGCCGCCATCACTCTCGCGCCCGCGATCCGCGATCTGGGCAACGTGATCGGCCTCGGCGTCGCCTCCGAAAGCGCCCTCGCCGCCGGCCTGGTGATGGGGATCATGATCATTCCGTTCATCTCGTCCCTGTCCGACGACGTCATCAACGCCGTTCCCCAGGCCTTGCGCGACGGCTCGCTGGCGGTCGGCGCGACCAGATCGGAAACCATCAAGCGGGTGGTGCTGCCGGCGGCGCTGCCCGGCATCGTCGGCGCGGTGCTGCTCGGCGTCTCGCGGGCGATCGGCGAAACCATGATCGTGGTCATGGCCGCCGGCCTGGCCGCCAAGCTGACCGCGAATCCTCTCGAAGCGGTGACCACGGTGACGGTCCAGATCGTGACCCTGCTGGTCGGCGATCAGGAGTTCGACAGCGCCAAGACCCTGGCCGCCTTCGCCCTCGGCCTGACCTTGTTCTTGGTGACGCTGGCGCTCAACATGGCGGCGCTGCGGGTGGTGCGGCGCTACCGGGAAGCCTATGACTGATCAGCGCCGCCTTCGCCGCCGCTACCGCGCCGAGCGCCGGTTCGAGTTCTATGGCCTGTTGGCCGTTTTGGTGGCCCTGGCCGCGCTGGTGGTGTTGCTGGGAACCCTGCTCGGAAAAGGGCTCTCGGCCTTCCATCAAACCCATCTGCGCCTTGACGTGACCTTCGCCGAGGAGGTTTTGGACCGCCAGGGAACCCGCGCGCCGGAGGTGTTGTGGGCGGCCGATTACGGAGCCTTGGTCAAGCGAGCCCTGGGCACGCGGTTCCCGGATGTCGCCACGCGGCGCGACCGTCGCGCGCTGGCTCGACTGCTCAGCTCGGGCGCCCAATACGCCCTTCGCGACATGGTGCTGGCCGATCCGGCGATCATCGGCGAGACCCTGAGCATCGAGCTGCCGGCGTCGGACGATATCGACATGCTGCACAAGGGCCAGCTGGCCCGCGACATTCCCGAGGCGCGCCGCAAGGTGAGCGACCAGCAGATCGCGTGGTTCGATTCCTTGGCCGCCCAAGGCGCGGTGGCGAGCCGGTTCAACGTCGGATTTTTCAGCGGCGGCGATTCCCGGGAGCCGGAATTGGCCGGAATCTGGAGCGCGGTGCTGGGATCGTTCTGGATGATGGCGGTCTGCGTCGCCCTGGCGGTTCCGATCGGCGTGATGGCGGCGGTCTATCTCGAGGAATTCGCGCCCCGGAACCGTTGGACCGACGCCATCGAGGTCAATATCAACAATCTGGCGGCGGTCCCCTCGATCATCTTCGGACTGTTGGGTCTGGCGGTGTTCTTGAGCTTCCTGGGCCTGCCCCGATCGGCGCCGCTGGTCGGCGGCATGGTGCTGGCGCTGATGACCCTGCCGACCGTGATTATCGCCGGGCGCGCGGCGATCAAGGCCGTGCCGCCATCGATCCGCGAAGCCGCGTTGGGGGTCGGAGCGTCGCCGGTTCAGGTGGTCGTCCATCACGTCCTGCCCCTGGCCATGCCCGGGATCATGACCGGCACCATCATTGGGCTGGCCCGGGCGCTGGGCGAGACCGCGCCGCTGCTGATGATCGGCATGGTCGCGTTCATCGTCGATGCCCCGGGAGGGCCGCTGGACGCCTCGACCGCGCTCCCCGTTCAGGTCTATCTTTGGGCGGACAGCCCGGAGCGGGCGTTCGTCGAAAAAACCTCGGCCGCGATATTGGTGTTGCTCGGGTTTCTGATCGCCATGAACGGCTTCGCCGTGTTCTTGCGCAACAGGTTCGAAAGACGGTGGTGACGAGCGAAATAATGGAGACCGCGGCATCCGAGGCGGTGGCGGATTCGATCGAGCTTGGCCGGCCCAAGATGGAAACCCGCGCGCTCAACGTCCATTACGGGGAAAATCACGCCCTCAAGGACGTGACGCTCGCCATCGGCCGCGATCAGGTGACCGCTTGCATCGGCCCCTCGGGATGCGGCAAATCCACGTTCCTGCGCGCGTTGAACCGTATGAACGACACCATCGAGGGCTGTCGGATGCGGGGCGGCATCACCATCGACGGCCTCGACATCTACGATCCGGCGATCGACGTGGTCCAGCTCCGCACCCGTGTGGGTATGGTATTCCAGAAGCCGAATCCGTTCCCGAAGTCGATTTACGAGAACGTCGCCTACGGCCCGCGAATCCACGGCATGGCCCGCGACCGCCAGGAACTGGACATGGTCGTCGAGACCAGCCTGGCCCGCGCCGGGCTTTGGAACGAGGTCCGGGACCGGCTCGACCGGCCCGGCACCGGGATTTCGGGCGGCCAGCAACAACGTCTGTGCATCGCCCGCGCGATCGCGATCAATCCGGAAGTGATTCTGATGGACGAGCCATGCTCGGCGCTCGACCCGATCGCGACCGCGCGCATCGAGGAATTGATTGACGAGCTTCGCGCCGACTACACGATCGTCATCGTCACCCACAACATGCAGCAGGCCGCGCGTGTCTCGCAGCGGACCGCCTTTTTTCATCTCGGCGATCTGGTCGAGGTCGGCGCCACCGAACAGATGTTCACCAACCCGGCCGAGAGCCGGACCCAGGATTACATCACCGGCCGGTTCGGCTAGCGGCCCGAGGCGAGGGGGGAGTTCGACCGTCATGGCATCCGAGCATATCGTCCATTCCTACGACACCGAGCTGAGCCAACTGGCCGATACGATCCTGCGCATGGGCGGATTGGTCGAGAGCCAGATCGCGGCCGCGGTGGCCGCGGTCACCGCGCGCGACAGCACCGCCGCAAGCAAGATCGTCGCCGATGATCGCCCGATCGACGAACTGGAACTCGATGTCGAACGCCAGGTCACCAAGATGCTGGCCCTGCGCCAGCCCATGGCCGCCGATCTGCGCCGGGTGATCGGCGCCCTCAGGCTGGCCGGCGATCTGGAACGCATGGGCGATCTCGGCGCCAATATCGCCAAGCGCACCATCGCCCTGGCCCAGACCGGCGGCGGTCCGTCGGTCTGGCTGATCCCGCGCATGGCCGAACTGGTTCAGGCGATGGTCAAACAGGTGCTCGACGCCTTCGTCACCCAGGACATCGACAAGGCGGTCGCGGTCTGGCGACGCGACCAGGAGGTCGACGAGGTCTACAACAGCCTGTTCCGCCAACTGCTCACCTACATGTTCGAGGATCCGCGCAACATCACCGCCTGCACCCATCTGCTGTTCGTCGCCAAGAATTTGGAAAGGATCGCCGACCACGCCACCAATATGGCCGAAGTGATCAATTTCTTGCAGACCGGCGAGCGCGACATGGGCCAGCGGCCCAAGGCCGACACCACCTCCACCTATGTCGGCACCGATAGACCCGAGGACTGAAACCGACATGGAACCTTCGATCCTTCTGGTCGAGGACGAGGCCGCCATCGTGACCCTGGTCCGCTACAATCTCGAGCGCCAGGGCTATCGGGTGCGCGACACCGATGACGGCGAGCAGGCCCTGATCATGGTCAAGGAAGAGAAGCCGGATCTGGTGATCCTCGACTGGATGCTGCCGTCCGTGTCGGGGCTCGAGGTCTGCCGGGGTTTGCGCCGCGATCCGGAGACCAAAGCTCTGCCGATCATCATGCTGACCGCGCGCGCGGAAGAGGGCGACCGGATTCGCGGCCTGGAGAGCGGCGCCGACGATTACGTCACCAAGCCGTTCTCGCCCAAGGAGCTAATTGCCAGGGTCCAGGCGGTCCTGCGCCGGGCCCGCCCGGCGCTTGACGCCGACAGGCTCGCCTATGACGACATCGAGATGGAACTCGACACCTACCGGGTCCGCCGGGGCTCGCGCCGGGTTCATCTGGGACCGACCGAATACCGGCTGCTGCGCCATCTGATGGAGACCCCGCGCCGGGTCTATTCGCGCCAGCAACTGCTCGATTCGGTCTGGGGGCCGGACGTGGCGGTCGAGCCGCGCACGGTCGACGTCCATATTCGGCGCCTTCGCAAGGCGCTCAACGGCCCCGGCGAGCGGGATCTGATTCGCACCGTTCGCTCGGCCGGCTACGCCCTGGAACGCCCGGACCCCTGAGACATTGGCCGATGACGGCGCCGGCTGGCGGCGGTGGCGGGCGAAGGGCGCCCGGGGGGGCAACTCAACGGCCGCGCGCGAGGTGTTCCAGGAGTCGGGGCATCAACTCGACGAAATTGCACGGCTGGGTGCGGTTGTCGAGCTGGTGGCGGAGAATCTCGTCCCAGGCGTCCTTGCACGCCCCCGGCGAGCCGGGCAGGGCGAACAAATAGGTGCCGCCGGCAACCCCGGCGGTGGCCCGAGACTGGATCGTGGATGTGCCGATCTTGTCGAACGAGACCATGCGGAACAGTTCGCCGAAGCCGGGGATCGCCTTGTCGTACAAGTCCTCGAAGGCTTCCGGGGTGACGTCACGGCCGGTGACGCCGGTGCCGCCGGTGGCGATGACCACGTCGATCTCGGGATCGGCGATCCAGGATTCGATCTGCGCCCTGATCGCGCTGGTCTCATCGGCGGCGATGCTCCGCGCGGCCAGCTTGTGGCCCGCCTTGTCCAGACGCTCGGCCAGGATATCGCCGGATTTGTCGTCGGCCGGAGTGCGCGTGTCGGAGACCGTGAGAACCGCGATATTGACCGGCAGAAACGGCCGGATCTGTTCACTCCCCGGCAAGATCAGCCACGGTCTGGGTGGAATCGAGGCCGACATAGACCGGCCAGCGGACTGCGGCGAGCGACTTGAGCGACACCGCTTCCTGCCCGAGGCGGTGGCGATAAATCCAGAGATTGGCCAGCACCCGGCGCATGAACCGCCGGGTTTCCAGCGACGGCACGCTTTCCATGAACAGCAACGGATCGTCCCGGAAATCGACCTGGTTGCGCCATTTTCCGAGCTTGGCCGGGCCGCTGTTGTAGGCCGCCAACAGGAACAGAAGATTGCCCTCGATCCGCGTGCTTTCCAGCAGATGGCGGATGTATTTCCGGCCCAGCGCCAGGTTCAGCTCGGGCTCGTACAGCCGATGGGCCTTGCCCCGATGGTAGCGGGCCGCGCCATCGACGAAGCTCGCCGTTCGGGGCATGAGTTGCATCAGCCCGCGCGCGCCGCGCCGGCTCCGGGCGTTGGCGTCGAACCCGGATTCCTGACGGACCAATGCCAGCACCAGGGCGCGGTCGATCCCCATGGCGGGCTGTGGCGCCCAGCCGGGGATCGGATACAAGGCGCGGTCGTGACGGCGGCCGTCGGCTTGGTGCATCTTGGCGCCGATGCGCATCTGGAGCGAGGGCAGATCAAGATGCTCGGCGAGCTTCAACAGTGCCCGCGCCATGTTGGGGCCGGCATGGGGATAGTGCTTGCGAATCTCTTGCTCGGCCAAACGCGCCTCGCCGATCTCGCCCAGGGCCAGGGCACGCCGCGCCGCGGTCGCGCGCGTCAACAGATTCGCCTCGGCCTCGGTCAATCCGGCGCGGTCCCAGTCGAATCCGGGCGCGATTCCGAGCCGGTGCCGGGCGAGAAATCCGTATATGGTGTGCGGAAATTCGGCCGCGATCCCGAGCATGCGCTCGGCAAGGGCTGGCTGGCCGGCCAAGCCGTGCACCCGGGCCGCCCAGAACGCGCCGCCGGCGACCAGATATTCGTCATCGATATCGGCTTCGGCCAGCGCTTCGAAATGCTTGCGCGCAATTTTCAAATCGCCCAACCGCCAGGCAGCCAGGCCGGTCGTCCATCGGCTTCCCGGCAGCACCCGACCCGACCGATCGGCGGCGCCGCCGGCAAAGGCCAGCGCCTTCTCGTCCTTGCCGTGGGCATAATAGCTCCGGCCGATTTCCGCCCGCCAGAAATCGATCTCCGCCTCGGTCAACCAGTCCTGAAGCTCGGGCCTAGCCAGAATCTTGGATGCCGCGGTCGGGCCGCCGCCCCTGATCAGGCGCCGAATCTTCTTGGTCAATTCGGCAATGGCCTCGCGCTGCCAGGCCCTCAACTTTCGGCTCGGCAGTTTCGACCCGGCCGCCACATTCTCGGAGCCGTATCCCGAAAGATAGGCGCGGTCGGGCCGTCTCGGCACGGGTGCCTGTTCGGGCCGGCGCTTCATGGCCAGGCGCCAAATCCGAAAGGCGCCGGGCAGATCCGCGTAATCCTCCAGCCAAGCGGCCAGTTCCTGAAACTTCGACCGATAGGCGGTCGGGTGCATGTAGCGCTGAAACAGGACATGGCCATAAAGGATGTCGTCGCCCAATTCGGCAATAATCGTATCGGCGGCCGGCCAATCACCGACCTCTTGAAGCCTGAAAATTCGGCGGTAGCGGAGCGCGTCCTCGGCCGACAGCAGCCGAGGCAGGCTGACGACCCGGCTGACCGGGCTCGCATCCGAGGAGAGCGCGGCCGTGAGTATTTCCGCCCGCGCCTCCGAGCCCGGCCCCGTGCCCAGATCGTCGGCCAGCGCCACGCCGAAACAAGCCACGCCAACCAGCGCGGCAAGCCCAAGGCCGGCAGCGCAGATGGTCCGGGCACAGGCCCCGGAACACCAATTCACTATGTTCGCAATCCGCATCCCGGTCCCCTAATAGGATACCGGCGACGGCGCGGCAACCTCCGAATCCGTGTTATGTTGCAGTTAGTTGGGGACGAGCCGAAATTCCGTCACGGCCTCATTGATTTAACCAAAACTATAGAGATTTTGCCCGAGCATTCCGGTGGAACTGCCCCTAGGGGTCGGAACAATCCGTTTCGAGGCGCGCTTTGATCGCGAGCAGGTCGCGCCAGGTCTCGCGCTTTTGGCCCGGACGGCGGAGCAAGTAGGCCGGATGAAAAATGGCGGTGGCCTGGAACGGCGCGTCGTGCCCGGCGGCGGTGTAATCGAACCAGCGGCCCCGCAGACGACTGATTCCTTCGCTGCGGTCGAGCAGCGTCTTGGCCGCGATCGCGCCGACGAACACCAGGACCTTCGGTCTGACCAGGACCACGTGGCGTTCCACGAACGGCGCGCACAGCGCGATTTCCTCGGCGGTCGGATTGCGGTTTCCGGGCGGGCGCCAGAACAGCATGTTGGTGATGTAGGCGCCAGTCCGGTCACGGCCGATGGCGGCCAGCATCCGGTCCAGCAACTGACCGGCGCGGCCGACGAAGGGGATGCCCTTGCGATCCTCCTCGGCGCCGGGCGCCTCGCCGATCAGCATCAGGCCGGCGGCGGGGTTGCCGTCGGCGAACACGGTGTTCTTGGCGGTCAGTTTCAGCGCGCAGCGATCGAATTCGCCGACCGCGCGAGCCAGATCGGCCAGGGTCTCGCAGGCCGCGGCGCGCGCCCGCGCATCCGTGATCAGATCGCTCTGGCTTTCCGCGCCGGGGCCGATCGGGCGGAGTCCCGCCGGCGCGACCGGAGGTGGTGGGTTGGAGCGGTGTCCGATGGCGGCGGCCGGTGACGCCGCGAGGCGGTCACGGGGGACCTTATCGATTGCTTCGTCGGCGCCGATCTCGATCAGCCAGCGCAGCCCCGCTTGTGTGTCGCGGTCTGGCTTCGCCGCCATGACCGGCCCCGTCTCGCGCTGCCGAGGAGACTAAACCTGACTGAACGGGACCGGTTTTCCGGATGTGTCGGTGACCAGCTTGCCTCCCTCGTCCTGGGCCGCGATGTACCGTCCGTGACCGACATGGGAACCCACATAGAGCACCGGTTTGATCTTCTTGCCCTCGAAGGTTTTTTCTTCGGGTGCCTTCCCGCGCCGTGCCGGATTGTTCTTGCTTGCCATGATGCTATGCTCCTGGTTTAAGAGGAAGCGTTGCCGGGGCCGCCAACGCCCGCCCGCGAGGCTTTTTGCGGCAAGTGGGTTCGTCAGTCAACAATTGGCGGCCGCTATTTGGTGGTGGCGAACGCCGGGCGTCGGAACGATCGACGACGGCGGCGGCCGAGCATGGAGACCCCAGCCCTGATCCCGGATGCTCATGAGATGCGAAATTCGGTGATATCGGCGGATGACGGCGGCCGTTGGAGTCGGTTGCCACGCCTGGGTCTGTGGGCGGCGGCGGCCCTGTGCTGGCTCGGCTTCGGCTGCGTGGCGCCGGACACCGCGCAAAGAGAGCCGGTGGTCGAAGAGGAGCCCGCGTCGGAGCCGGCGGCGGCGGATACAGTGGTTGTCCCGACCTCGGCGCTGGGTGGGTATCTGGCCGGGCGCTTTGCCCGCGCGCGCCACGATTCCACGGCGGCGATCCGCTTTTTCGGACGCGCGCTGGAAAGTGATCCGGCCAATCCGGAGCTGATGCGGCGAACCCTGACTGCCTTGATCGCGGACCGACGGGTCGCGGACGCCCAGGACGTTGCCCTTGCCCTGGCGCGCAGCGACACCGAATCGCCGATCGCGCTGCTCGCCTTGGCCACCGAAGCCATCGGGCGTGCCGATTTCCAGGGTGCCGAGACATGGCTGGAGGCGGCACCCAAGGTCGGATTCAACCGCTATCTCGCGCCGCTGCTCAGCGCCTGGACGCGCCTCGGCCAAGGCACGGACGCGGATCCGCTCGCGGTGCTCGAGGCGCTTTCGGACGTCTCCGCGTTTGCCGCGATGCGCGACTATCACGACGCTCTAATCGCCGATTTGCTGGACATGACGGCACGGGCCGAGTCGGGTTATATCGGCGCGATCGGATCGGTGCGCGGCGGCTCGTTGCGGGTGGTGCAGGCGGCGGGTGCGTTTTACGAGCGCCACGGGCGCGGCGAAGAGGCGGGCGCCCTTTACGAAGGATATCTCGAAGAAAATCCGGACAGCACCCTGATTGAACACGAAGTGCGGCGTTTGGAGACCGGCGCGCCGGCCGAGCGGCTGGTCACCAACCCCGCCGACGGCTTCGCCGAGGCGCTGTACGGAGTGGCCATGTCTTTGTTCCAGGAAAAGGCCTACGAGCCGGCATTGGTTTATACCCAGTTCGCGCTTTATTTGCGTCCGGAACTGGACGCGGCGCTGCTGCTGCTGGGCGATATTCTTTCGGCGATCGAACAACCGGAACGTGCGGTGGCGGCCTACCGCCAGGTTCCGGCATCGTCGCCGCTGAGCTGGTCGGTCCGGCTGCGCCTGACCACCGTGCTCGATCGCCTGGGCGACATCGCGGGCGCGGCGGACGAGCTGCGCGCGATGGCGGTGGAACGGCCGGAACGGGCGGATCCGCTGGTTTCGCTCGGCGAGATTCTCCGGGCCAGGGAGCGCTACGAGGAGGCGGTCGCGGCTTATGATCAGGCGATCTCACGCATTCCCAGTTTGGAAAACCGTCACTGGATATTGTTGTACGCGCGGGGCATGTCGCTGGAGCGCAGCGATCAGTGGCCGCGCGCCGAGGCCGATTTTCTCCATGCCCTGGAATTGGAACCGGATCAGCCGCTGGTGCTCAACTATCTGGGTTACTCCTGGGTCGAGTTGGGCATGAAACTGGATCGGGCTCGGGGCATGATCGAGCGCGCGGTCGCCCAGCGGCCCAACGACGGCTATATCGTCGACTCTCTGGGCTGGGTGTTCTATCAGACCGGCCAATACGAGAGTGCGTTGCCCCATCTTGAGCGCGCCGTGGAGTTGCGGCCGGGTGACCCCGTGATCACCGACCATTTCGGCGACGCCTTGTGGCAGGTCGGGCGCCGGGAAGAGGCCGAATTCCAATGGCGGCGCGCGCTGTCGTTCGATCCCGAGCCGGAACTGTTCCGCCGGGTCAAGGACAAGATCGCCGGCGGCGTGCCGGAGCCGCCATCGCCCGGAGAGGATCTATAACGGCCGATCGCGGGGCCACGACGGCGCCGGTCGAGGCGGCGCCGGCCAAGGTCAATCTGTATCTCCATGTTTTGGGGCGCCGGGCCGACGGCTATCACCTGCTCGACAGTTTGGTCGTGTTCACCGAGGTCCATGACACCTTGACCGTGGCACCGGCGGCGACCCTGTCGCTGTCGGTTCGGGGCCCGTTGGCGCCGGCGCTGGCGGTCGATGGCGCCACCGAGGATAACTTGGTGTTGCGCGCCGCGCGCGAGTTCGGGCTTTGGGCCGGGGTGGCCGGGGGCGCGCGCATGACGCTGCTCAAGCGGATTCCGGTGGCCGCCGGTCTGGGCGGCGGGTCGAGCGACGCCGCGGCCGCGCTCCGGGCCTTGTCGCGACTCTGGGGCTTGAGTCCATCCCCCGCGGCGCTGGCCGGCCTGGCTCTCGATCTCGGCGCCGACGTGCCGGTCTGCCTGGACCGGATCGCCCGGCGCGTGTCCGGCATCGGTCAGAATTTGGCGCCGGCGCCGGCCCTGGACGGCCATTTGGTGCTCGCCAATCCGCGCCTGCCATTGGCCACCGGGGCCGTGTTCGCCGGGCTCGGCGGCGCCTTCGGCCCAGCCGATCCCATGACCGCGGCACCGGCCGCGCCGGGTGATCTCGGCGCCATGCTGGCTCGGCGGCGCAACGACCTGGAGCGACCGGCGATCCGGCTTGTGCCAGCCATTGCCGGCGTGCTCGGGGCTCTCGAATCGTTGCCGGGCTGCCGTCTGGCACGCATGTCGGGGAGCGGACCGACATGTTTCGGCTTGTTCGACGAACCCGGAGACGCCGAACGGGGAGCCGCGACGCTGGCCCGGGCCCATCCCGACTGGTGGCTGGTGGCGACGCCGATCGTCAGCGACGCGGCGGTCCTGGCGTCGGTCGCCGAGAACGGCCCCGACGCGCCGTGATCAGACGCGCCGTGGTCAATTGCCGACGCGGCTCGGCCGGCTGACGATATAGGCCGCGATCGGCACCAGGATCGCGGCGACCACGACCGGCAAGATCCAATCCTCGGCGACCGCGACGGCGGTCACCACCCAGCTCAGCCCCATCATCGACAGGGCCAGAATCTTGGCCTTGAGGGGGATCACCCGATGCGCCGCCCAGGCCCGCAACGGCGGGCCGAAGCGATGGTGGGTGTACAGCCAGTCGTGGAACCGCTCCGAACTCAGTGAAAACGCCCACAACGCAATGATCAGGAAAATCGTGGTCGGCAGGATCGGCAGGAACGCGCCGGCGACCCCGGCGCCGACGTTGAGCCAGCCGAACGCGACCAACGCGTGGCGGACACCGCGTCGGGCCAACAGGCCGCGCGGCGCGCCGCCGGACCGCAGGCTCGGCCTGCCCGTCTCGCGGTCGTCGTCTGCCGCCATCCCGGCTTTCGCCCTATCGTGATCGTCGCCCAAGCATCGCCACGGTTCGCCCGCGGCCCGATACTCTAAGGGCAGAGTCAGGGCTTCGGCAAGGCGGGTCGAGCGGAACTCCGAGACATGGCGCCGCCGGCCGGGCCCGGATCGGCGCCGGACATCAGCCGCCGGCGAGGGCGCTTTCGTCCCGGCCGTCGTCCGGGCCGTCGCCCGGGCCCGACGCGCCGTCGAGGCGATCGGCGAGGAGTCCGGAATTCTCGCGCACCGCGTTCTCGATCGCGACCGCGACCTCGGGATGATCGATCAGGAATTGCTTGGCGTTTTCGCGTCCCTGGCCGATCCGCTGGCTGTCGTAGGAATACCAGGAGCCCGATTTCTCGACCGCGCCGGCCTTGACGCCGAGGTCCAGCAATTCGCCGGTCTTGGAGATGCCTTGGCCGTACATGATGTCGAATTCGACCACCTTGAACGGCGGCGCCATCTTGTTCTTGACCACCTTGACCCGGGTCTGGTTGCCGATGATCTCGTCGCGATCCTTGATCGCGCCGATGCGCCGGATGTCGAGACGGACCGAGGAATAGAATTTCAGCGCGTTGCCGCCGGTGGTGGTCTCCGGATTGCCGTACATCACTCCGATTTTCATGCGAATCTGGTTGATGAAGATGATCAGACAGCGCGATCGCGCGATCGAAGAGGTCAGCTTGCGCAACGCCTGGCTCATCAGCCGGGCCTGAAGGCCGACATGGGTATCGCCCATCTCGCCTTCGAGTTCGGCGCGGGGCACCAGCGCGGCGACACTGTCCACGACCAGCGCGTCGATCGCGCCCGAGCGGATCAGGGTGTCGGCGATCTCGAGCGCCTGCTCGCCGGCGTCGGGCTGGGAGAGCAGCAACTCGTCGGTATCGACGCCCAATTTGCGCGCATAGACCGGATCGAGCGCATGCTCGGCATCGATGAACGCGCAGGTGCCGCCGGCCTTCTGCGCCTCGGCCAGAACATGCAAGGCGAGCGTGGTCTTGCCGGAGGCCTCGGGCCCGTAAATTTCGACCACCCGCCCGCGCGGCAGGCCGCCAATGCCCAAGGCCACGTCGAGCCCCAGGGAGCCGGTCGAAATCGTTTCCGTTTCGACCACGTTGTCGCTGCGACCCAGCTTCATGATCGAGCCCTTGCCGAACGCCCTTTCGATCTGGCCGAGCGCGGCGTCCAATGCCTTTTGCTTATCCATCGAGTCCTTCTCGACGATGCGAAGCGACGGGTTCGTCATGAGCGCTTGCCTCCCTTATTTCACAGCCCCGGGGACGATGCAACGCGGCCCAATGTACGTGATTTGTTCTAAATTGCAACAAGATTCTTCAGGTCATTGATATAATATGAAGAATAGTGGGATGTTCAGGATACGTTCCGACCTCAAATGGCTGCCGGCCGGGGCGGCGGCGTGCTTGTCTTGCCTTTCAAGCGCCAGATGTAACTGATGATCCGCGCGACCGCCTGATACTGCTCGATCGGGATCATCTGGTCGATTTCGGTGGTATCGTAAAGGGTCCGCGCGAGCGGCGGGTTCTCGACGATCGGGACGTCGTTCTCCTGGGCGATCTCGCGCATGCGCTTGGCGATCAGATCGGCGCCCTTGGCGACCACCACCGGCGCTTCCATTTCGTCCTGGTCGTATTCGAGCGCGACCGCGACATGGGTCGGGTTGGTGACCACGACATCGGCCTTGGGCACCGCCGCCATCATCCGCTTGCGTGCCTTCTCCAGACGGATCGAGCGCAGCCGGGCCTTGACCATCGGGTCGCCCTCGAGCTGCTTGTGCTCTTCCTTGATTTCGCGCTTGGTCATGCGCTGCTTCTTGGTGAACTCGTATTTCTGATAGATGAAGTCGATGCCGGCGATGATCGCCATGGCGGCGAGCACCGCGATCAGCATTTCCAGCGAAAGCTCGTAGATGTGGTCGACGATTTGCCCGGGTTCCTGGCCGACGAACAGGGTCATCGGCGCCAGTTGGGGCGCCACCAGCAGCAGCATCGCCAGGGTGACGATCGAGAGTTTGACCATGCCCTTGACGAACTCGACCACCGATTTTAGCGAGAACAGCCGCTTGAAGCCCTTGATCAACGACAGCTTGCCGATGTCGGGCTTGATCGAGTCGGCCGAAAAGATCGGCCCGTGCTGGACGATCCCGGTGGCGAGCGCCGCGACATAGATCAGGGCCGCCCCGACCAGCAGAATCCAGGCCAGCGACTGCATCATGGAGAACCAGGCGTCGCGCAAATGCTCGAAGTCGGTCGGGATCGCGTGCGGGCGCTCCAGAAACGGCGTCAGCAGCGCCTTGATGTCGGTGCCCATGCTCGGGCCGACGGTGAGCAGCACCAGCGTGCCGGCGGTCAGCATGATCCAGGTGTTGACCTCCTTGGAGGTCGCGACCTGGCCCTTCTTGCGGGCGTCCGCGAGCCGTTTCGCGGTCGGCTCTTCTGTTTTTTCCGATTGTTCGTCGGTATCGGACATCGCCCGGCGCCCTATCGAATCCCTGAGAACATGACCATGGTTTCATCCATGTGGGACGCGAACCAGAACATGATCGCGGTCAGGCTGATCATCAGAATCGTGAACCCCAGGGTGATCTGGATCGGCAGCAGGACGAAGAACACCATCATCTGCGGCATCAATCGGTTGAGCAGGCCGCCGCCCAGATAGAGCAGAAATCCGGTGACCACGATCGGAGTCGCGATCTGGAAGCCGACCCGAAACGCATCCGCGACCACCCGAACGATGGTCGCCACGGAATCCGCGACCGGTAACGGGTTGCCCGGCGGAAACAGCATGTAGGTGTCGATCATGCCACGCAGCATCAGATGATGCAGGTCGGTGACGAAAATGAACACGATCGCCAGGAAATTGAGGAAATTGCCGGCCAGGGAGCTGCGGGCGGCCTGGTTGGGGTCGAACATGGTCGCCGCCGCCAGGCTCGACTGGAACGCGAAGATCATGCCGCCGACATGGAGGGCGGACATGACCAGGCGCATGGTCATGCCGAAGAAAATCCCGATCGCGAGCTCGCCGCCGATCAGCAGGGCCAGGGCGAGCGGCGCCTCGGGCAGGGCCGGCAGGTCCGCGCGCACCATCGGCGTCGTGACCACGGTGAAGGCGAGGCCGAACAGCAGCCGTGCCCTGGGCGGCACCGCGCTTTCGCCGATCGCCGGCACCAGCATCAGCGCCGCGCCGAGGCGGATGAACACGAGCGCGAACGGAAACAGTTCCGCTGTCAAGGCCGCCGGAATCATCGCCGGTCACGTCAGAGCCCGACGATCCGCTCGACCTGGCGATTGGAAAATTCGAGCAGGGTGGTCAGCATATAGGGCAGGAACACGGCCAGCGACAGGAACACCGCGATAATCTTGGGCACGAAGGACAGCGTGACTTCCTGCATCTGGGTCAGCGCCTGAAACAGCGAAATGGTCAGGCCGACCAGCAGCGCCACGCCCAACACCGGCATGATCATCCGAATCAGCGTGAATATGGCGTCCTTGCCGACGTCGAGGACTTCGAGCTCGTTCATGGAGCCGGTCTCAGATCGGCATCCGGAGGATTTCCTGATAGGCGTTGATCACCCGGTCGCGGACCGCGACCACGGTCTGCAACGTCACCTCGGCGCTGGCGACCGAGGCCACCACCTGGTGGAGACTGGCCTCGCCCTTGACCGCGCTGACCGATTGCGTTTCGGCGCCGAGCCCGGTCGCCCGTGCCGCGTCCAGGGTCTGGCCGAGCAGATCGCCGAAATTCGTTCCGCCCAATGCGGCTCCCGGCGCGGCTTGGCCGCCGGCGCCGGTCTCGGCGCCCTGGCGAACGGTATCGATCGCTTGGGAGGCGCCGTTGGCATAGGCCGAAACGGCGTTGGCAAAGGTCACTTCGGGCATTGCATCGGCTCCCTTCTACGGATTGGGCGTTCGGCGGGGCTCTAGCCTCGGAGCAGTTCGATGGTTCGCCCGGCCATCTCCTTGCTCATCTCCATCACCGCCAGGTTGGCTTCGTAGGTCCGCTGTGCCTCGCGCAGATCCATCATTTCGATGATCGCGTTGACGTTGGGCAAGGCGACGTAGCCGTCGGCGTTGGCGCCTGGGTGATTGGGATCGTATTGCAGCGAAAACGGCGCCGGGTCCTTGGTCACCGGCAGCAGCTTGACCGTGTTGGCGCCGAGTTCGGTGTCGAAATGGCTGCGAAACGAAATCGTCTTGCGACGATAGGGGTCGCCGCCGGGCGTGTTGGCGGTCGAACCGGCGTTGGCGAGGTTCTCCGAAACGATTCGGATACGCTCGCTCTGGGCCCGAATTCCCGAAGCGGCGATGAAGAAAGCTTTGACCAGTTCCATCGAATTCTCCCGATCCATTCGGTCCGCGGTCGCGCCTAACGGCGCTGGCCGACCGCGGTCCTGATCATGCCCAGGCTCTTGCCGTAAAGGGTGGTGGCGAGTTGGTAGTCCATCGCATTCTTGGCGATCAGCACCGCCTGCTGCTCCAGCGACACGGCATTGCCGGTCAGGGAGACGTCGTAGACATCGTCGTTGGTTCGTGCCTTGAACTGGTCGCCGGCCGCGCCGCCGAGGCCCTGTAAATGGGCCCGGTTGGTCACCCGGATTCGGACCTGCTGGGCGCTCACGCGGAGCAGCCGTTCGAAGTCCAGGGGTTCGAGTTCGCGGGATCGGTAACGCGGCGTGTCGGCGTTGGCGACGTTTTCGGCCAGTACCTGATGATTGAGCGCCAGCCAATCGACGCTCCGATTGAGCATGCTGAACAATGGAATGTTGCTGATGTCCATGTGCCGTTTGTTCCGTCCCTTGGTTGGCGGATAGTGTCGCCGGGGACAATTAAGAAACCGTAAAATCGTCGCGGCGACCGCGATCCGGGTACAATTGGTCCGACACGGGCGGCCGGGCCCCGGACGGTCATTAAGGGTTTCTCAACGTCCGCCGGCAACACTGCGCCCTCACCACCGAGCGCGCCGTCTTTCAGTCCATGAGTACATGACCGACCCCGATCGCCCCGATTCCGACGACCCGCCCGCCTCCCGCGCCCGGCGCGCGGTGGCGGTGGCGTTGCGCTATGACGAGGCGGTCGATGACCGCCCGGCGGTCTCGGCCTCGGGGCGTGGCGCTCTCGCCGAGAAACTGCTCCAGATCGCGTTCGCCAACGGCGTTCCGGTGCGCGAGGACGCCGACCTGGCCGAGGTGCTGGCGGCGCTCGAGGTCGACTCGCCGATCCCGCTCGCCGCTCTCGCCGCGGTCATGGAAATCCTGTCCTATGTCTACCGGGCCAATCGGAGCCTGGCGCGCTGATGGATTACCGGACCTACCTCTGGGCCTTGATCGTCCTGCTCATGGTGCTCGGCTTGATCGCGGTCATGGCCTGGCTGGTGCGCCGTCTGGGGCTGAGTCCGGGGACCGTCGGACTGGGTCGCGGCGGACGCCGGCTCCAGCTGGTCGAGATGACGCCCCTCGACGCCAAGCACCGGCTGGCGCTGATCCGCCGCGACGACGTCCACCATCTGGTGTTGCTGGGGGCGAACACGACGACGGTCGTCGAATCGGGAATTCGGGTCGCGTCGTCGGAGGCCGCGCCGCCGGCGGGTGAGGGTTCGTGACCGGTCCCGGTCCGGCGATGCGTGGCGCCGGACTCGCGGCGGCATCGGTGATCCTGAGCGCGGGCCCGGTCTGGGCGCAGACCTTCAGCCTCGACCTCGGCGAAGGCGAGGGCCTGTTCACCGGCCGGATCATCCAATTGATCGCGCTGATCACGGTGCTCTCCCTGGCGCCGTCGATTCTGGTGGTGGCGACGTCGTTCACCCGCATCGCGGTGGTCTTGTCGCTGCTCAGGAGCGCGATCGGGATCCAGCAGACCCCGCCCAACGCGGTCATGGTCTCACTGGCGCTGTTTCTGACCGCGTTCATCATGGCGCCGACCCTGGAGCGGGCCTATGAAGAAGGGGTGGTGCCGCTGATCGACAACGAGATCAGCGAGGAGGAGGCGTTCGAGCGGGTGGTGACGCCGTTCAGGGGCTTCATGCTGGCCAACGTCCGCGACAAGGACCTCCAGTTGTTCCTCGACATCGACGGCACCGAAATCGTCACCCGCGCCGAGACGCCGCTCAAGGCCTTGGTGCCGGCGTTCGTGATATCCGAGCTGCGCCGAGCCTTCGAGATCGCCTTTCTGGTGTTCGTGCCGTTCATCATCATCGACATGACGGTGGCCTCGGTGCTGATGTCGATGGGCATGATGATGTTGCCGCCGGTGATCATCTCGCTGCCCTTCAAGCTGATCTTTTTCGTCCTCCTCGACGGCTGGTACCTGGTCGCCGGCAGCCTGATTCAAAGCTTCAACGGCTGAGGCCCGAGCCAAGCAAGCGACGCGTGGCGAGGTGAGGGGGCCGGCGTGACTCGGGCTCGATGAATTTTCGCCAACGGCAGGCAGGGCTCCCACCGGTATTCTGGCCTGAAACGCACGGGACGGCGGCGGCGACGCGGCTCCGCTGTCGGCTCAAGATCTCGTTCCAGCCGGCGCGGACGAAATCGGCACCAAGACGGCCGCAGTCGCGCTAAGATCGGGGTGATGACGTTTCCAGGCGCGACCCCCGGCGAGCGAGGATTCATGACCCCGATCAACATCCGGTTCACCCGTTTTTCGGCCTTCTACAGCCCGCTGATCATGGCCATCGCGGGCGGATTCCTGGAGGACGAGGGTCTGGCGCCGACCCACGGCACCGCCGCGCCCGGCACCTCCGCGATCGCCGGATTGCTCGACGGCTCTGTCCAGGTCGCCCAATCGGCGGTGTCCCAGGGCTTCGCGCCGCTCGAGCGTGGCGAGACGCCGGCGGCGGCGCATTTCGCCCAGATCAACGAGATGGACGGATTCATGCTGGTCGGCCACGACCCGGACCCTGAGTTCACCTGGGCCAAGCTGGCCGGCAAGCGGGTGATCGTCGATCACGGCGGCCAGCCGATGGCCATGTTCAAATACGCCTGCCATCGCTCGGGCCTCGATTTCGCCCGGATCGATGCCGTCGATGCCGGCGGCTCGAACGCGATGATCGAGGCGTTCCGGGCCGGCGAGGGCGACTATGTTCACCTTCAGGGCCCCGCGCCCCAGCAGATCGAACGAGACGGCGCCGGCCATATCGTCACCGCCCTCGGACCGGCGATCGGCGCTTGCGCGTTTTCGAGCCTGGCCGCGACCCCCGAATGGCTGGCCGGTGAGCAGGCCCCGGCCTTCATGCGCGCTTACGCCAAGGCCCGGGTCCACCTTATCGACGCGCCGGCCGCGGAGATCGCGCGCGCCGAGCAGTCGTTCTTTCCCGACGTCCACCCCGAGGCCCTGACCCGCGCCATCGCCTTCTACCAGGGCCTGGGCAATTGGAGCCGCCATGTCGAGATCACCCGCCCCGCCTTCGAGGCCTCGCTCGATATCTTTCTCCATGCCGGCCGGATCACCCGCCGCCACGACTACGACGCACTCGTTGTCGCCCCGCCCAAGGGCTGAGCACTCAGGGCCGCATGGCGAACCGTGACGGGCCGGGCTTGCGCAAGGGCGCGGCCAGATTGGCGAACTCGCACAGCAGGGGGCGGGTGTCGCGGGGGTCGATCAGCTCCTCGACCGAGAACCGCTCGGCGGTGCGGAACGGGGTGCGGACGTGGTTGAGCCGCTCTTCGATATCGGCGAGCATCGCGGCCGGGTCCTCCGCTTTTTCCAGGTCGGACTTATAGGCGGCCTCGATGCCGCCTTCGAGCGGCAATGAGCCCCAGTCGCCCGACGGCCAGGCATAGCGGTAGTGGAACCGGGCGGCATTGGCGTGGCCGGCGCCGGCGACCCCGAACACCTTGCGGATGATCACCGAGCACCAGGGCACGGTGGCCTGATAGATCGCGGCCAGGGCGCGGGCGCCGTGGCGAATGGTCGCCGCCTCCTCGGCCTTACGCCCGATCAGAAAGCCCGGACAATCGACCAGATGGACCACCGGCAGATGGAAGGTCTCGGCCAGATCGACGAAGCGGGTCGCCTTGATCGAGGCATTGGCGGTCCAGCCGCCGGCATAGAAATAGGGATCGCCGGCCAGCAACGCCACCGGCCAGCCGTCGAGCCGGGCCAGGCCGGTGATCAGTGACCGGCCGTAATCGCGGCCGATCTCGAAGAACGAGTCCTTATCGACCACCGCCTCGATCACCGGGCGCATCTTGTAGATCTTGCGCCGGTTGTGCGGCACCACGTCGATCAGCCAGTCCTCGCGCCGGTCGACCGGATCGGTGGGCTCGATTCGGGGGGGCAGCGAATCGATCGAGGACGGCAGATAGGACAGATAGCGCCGGGTGCGCGCGAATGCCTCCTCCTCGCTCTCGACCGCGTCATCGATGGCACCGTTGCGGGTGTGAATGTCGCTGCCGCCGAGGGTCTCCTTGTCGACCCGTTCGCCAAGCCGGGCCACCACCGGCGGGCCGGCCACGAACATCTGCGCCTGACCCTTGACAATCAATGCGTAATGGCTGCTCGCCATCCGGCCGGCGCCGAGCCCGGCCACCGGGCCCAGGGCCAACGCAACCACCGGCACCTTGCCCATGTTGGCGACCACCCATTCCCAGCCCGGATTGGCCGGGACATAGGTATAGCCGTCCATTTCGAGGGATTTGACCGAGCCGCCGCCGCCGGTGCCCTCGACCAGGCGGATGATCGGCAAGCCCAACTCATGGGCCATCTGCTCGGACGAGATCTGTTTTTCGCGGATGCCCGCATCGGCGGCACCGCCCCGGACCGTGAAATCGTCACCGCCGACCACCACCGGCCGATCGTCGATGCGCCCGCGCCCGAACACGAAGTTGGACGCCCGGAATTCGGCGATGGAGCCGTCCGGCCGATAGGTGGCGTTACCGGCGATGGTGCCGATCTCATGGAAACTGCCGGGGTCCAGGAGCGCGTCGATGCGCTCGCGCACGGTCAATCGGCCGGCCTTGCGTTGGCGTTCGATCTTCTCGGGCCCCCCCATTTCCAGGGCCATGGCCTCGCGCTTGCGCAGCTCGTCGATTTCCGGTTGCCAACTCACGGCTGTGTCCTTTCCCCTCGCGTCGGAGGCCCCTTGTTGCGGTGGCCAAGGACTCCGATCGCGCCCAGTGCGCGGGTCTCGCCGGCGCCGGACAATAAACCAAAGCGGCGCCGGCAGATAGGCCTCGTGGCCGGCCGCGGGCGGCCCCGCGCCATTGGATCGCCGATCCGGGTGGGATAGACTTGGCTTCGCGCCGCCCACCGGTCCAGGGACAGATCCATGAGCCTCGCATTCGACAGCCGCGCCGCCGTCGCCGAATTGATCACGGCCCCGGCCCCGGCCGCAATTCTGGTCTGACCGATGCGGCTCAGGCAGATCGCGTTCGTGGCCAGGGCGCTGGCGCCGGCGGCCGATGAACTGTGCGCCGTGCTTGGGCTCGAGGTCGCCTATCGCGACCCGGGGGTCGGCCAGTTCGGGCTCGAGAACGTGGTCGTGCCAATCGGAGGCGAGTTCCTGGAAATCGTGGCGCCGAAGGACTCCGGCACCGCCGCCGAGCGCTATCTGGACCGGCGTGGCGGTGACGGCGGCTACATGGTCATACTTCAATGCCCCGACGCACTCGCCGAGCGCGCGCGGATCACGGGGCTCGGGCTGCGTCCGGTCTGGCGCGCCGACGGGCCCGATTATCGGGCCACCCATTTTCATCCGCGCGATGCCGGCGGCGTGTTGCTGTCGGTCGATTCGGTCACCCCCGACGAGGACTATCTGGCGCCGATGTGCCCCTGGGAGCCGGCCGGCCCCGATTGGCGGCGGGCGGTTCGCACCGATCGGGTCGACCGGATGTGCGCGGTCGCGCTGCAGAGCGACGATCCGGAGGCCATGGCCGGACTGTGGGCGCGGATTCTCGACCGTCCGGCGGCCGGCGACGGCAATGACGGCTGGCGCATCGCCCTCGACAACGCGACCCTCGGGTTCGTCGCCGACGACGACGGTCGCGGCCCCGGTATCGGCGCCCTCGACATCCATGCGGTCGATCCGGACCGGCTGGTCGCGGCGGCCGAGGCCCGGGGCCTGAAGCGCGCCGCGCGCCAAATCGAAATCTGCGGAACGCGCATCAATCTGGTGTGACCGCCATGGTGGCGACGCCAGAGATTGGAGAGGACACCATGACCGAACACGTGATCGAGACGGTGGCGGACGGGGTCGCCACCCTGACCCTGAACCGGCCCGAGCGGCGCAACGCCATGTCGCCCGAGATGTTCGCGGCCCTGCTCGAGGCGCTGCCCCGGCTGGCGGGCGACGCGGATGTGGGCGTGGTGGTGTTGACCGGCGCCGGCGGCGCGTTCTGTGCCGGCGGCGACGTCAAGGCGATGGCCGCGGGCGACGGTCGCGAATCGTTGGCGCTGGAGGCGCGCGTCCAGGGTCTGCGGGCGATCATGGAAGTTGCCCGCTGGCTTCACGAGATGCCGAAACCGACCCTGGCGGTGGTGCCGGGCGCCGCCGCCGGCGCCGGTCTGTCGTTGGCGCTGGCCTGCGATCTGAGAATAGCCGGCGAGTCGGCCAAGTTCACCACCGCCTTCGCCAAGGTCGGCTATTCGGGCGATTTCGGTGGCAGCTTCTTCCTGACCCGGCTGGTCGGCACCGCCAAGGCGCGTGAGCTCTACTTCACGGCCGAGCTTCTCGACGCCGAGACCGCCCTGGGCCTGGGGATGGTCAACCGGGTGGTCGCCGACGCCGACCTGGCCGGCGAAGCGGCGGCGTTGGCCGGGCGCCTGGCCGACGGCCCGCGCATCGCGCTGGGCTACATGAAGCGCAATCTGAATGCCGCCGAGGCCGGCACCCTCGCGGCCCTGCTCGACCTCGAGGCCTTCCATCACAGCCGCTGCGGCATGACCGAGGATCACCGCGAGGCGGCCCGGGCCTTCGTCGAAAAACGCCCGCCGGTGTTTCACGGCCGCTGACCGGAGCGACGAACACGGCGATCATCACCCGGCGCGGCTCGGGCCGGCCATCGACCCGGTGATGGGTCCCGAAATCCTGGTGCCGATCGGCGATCGAACGGCCGGTCTGCTTGATGTCGACCCGAGACCGATGGACGAAGACGTGATCGCCCGGCACCCGCGCGGCCGCCGCGGCGAGGCTCGGGTGGCGGGCCAAATCCCTGAACCGGCTGTCGATCAGATGCGTCCCGTGGACCACATGGGGGGCGCCGTCGGCCCCGCGCGCGACCTCCGGCCCGGTGCGCCCGAGCACCGTCTCGGCGGCCGCTTCGAGCACCGCGATCTCCCCTGGCTTCGGCATCCCGGGCACCGTCGGGTAACCCTGCTCCCCGAACGTCGCAAGCGCCGCCCTTGACCGGGGGCCATCCGGCGGCTGAAATGCGGCCGTCTCGCCGGTCCCGTTTCCATCCTCCCCCAATCCGGACGCCGATCATGAATCGGGTGTTTTGGCCGCTCGCGGCAATGACCTTGACCCAAGCGATGGTCGCGATGGCGCTGGCCACGGTGCCGGTGTTGGCGCCGGCACTGGCGATCGCGCTCGGCGTCGACGGACGCATGGTCGGAATCTACACGGCGCTCGCGTTCGCCGGCGCCATGGCCTCGACCGTGATCGGCGGTGCGCTGGTGCCCCGCTTCGGCCCGATCGCGACCAGTCGCGCGAGCCTGATCGTGACGGCCTTGGCGCTGGCCCTGACCGCGCTCGGCAGCCTGCCGCTGGTGCTCTTCG
>CAJWQN010000008.1 GCA_913045505.1 uncultured Rhodospirillaceae bacterium
TCGACGGCGAAACGTTAGCCCAACCCGCCCGTCGGTGCCAGCCCGCGACCATTGCCGGCGGGAGGAAAGCGGATACACTTGGCGCGCTTGGGAGAGCAGGTGGGGAATCGAACACGGTGCCGTTCGCGTTATTGAGATACGGATTGACGGGGCGCCAGTCCCCGAGCCGGCGCCTCGTTGGTCCGGAACCGCTCAGGGATCGTTACGACGTCGTGATCATCGGCGGCGGTGGCCATGGCCTGGCCTGCGCCTATTATCTGGCCAAGGACCACGGTATCACCGACGTGGCGGTCCTGGAAAAGGGCTATCTGGGGGGCGGCAACACCGCGCGGAACACCGCGATCGTCCGGTCCAATTATCTGACGCCCGAGGGGGTTCGCTTCTACGACGAATCGGTGCGCCTGTTCGAGGGCCTGGCCCAGGAGCTCGACATCAATCTGATGTATTCCCGGCGCGGCCACTTCACCCTCGCCCATACCGATGCCGCGATCCGGACCAGCCGCTGGCGGGCGGAGGGCAACACGCACCTGGGGGTGCGTTCGGAACTGGTGCCGCGCGATGACCTGGCGCGGATGGTGCCGACGCTCGACATGTCGGACGACGTCCGCTACCCGATCCTGGGCGCGCTCTATCATCCGCCGGGGGCGATCGCGCGGCACGACGCGGTGGCCTGGGGTTATGGCGGACAGGCCAGCCGGCGCGGCGTCCAGATTCATACCAATACCGAGGTGACCGGACTCGAGGTCGCCAAGGGCCGGATCACCGGTGTCGAGACCGCTGCCGGGCGGATCAAATGCGGCACCGTGCTCCAGGCGGTCGCCGGTCACTCGTCGCTGTTGGCGGCGATGGCCGGATTTCGCCTGCCGGTCCGCAGCGTGCCCCTTCAGGCCTGCGTCAGCCAGCCGCTCAAGCCGTTCTTGGACCCGATCATCGTTTCAGGGAGTCTCCACGTCTACATCTCCCAGAGTGCCCGTGGCGAACTGGTGATGGGCGGCGCCACCGACCCCTATCCGCTCTACTCGACCCGCTCGAGCCTGGAATTCAAGGAGCAGCTGATGGGCCATGTGCTGGAGCTGTTCCCCCAGCTCGCCCCGGTCAAGCTGCTTCGCCAATGGGCCGGGATCGCCGACATGACGCCCGACTTCGCGCCGGTGATGGGCGAAACACCGGTCGCGGGCTACTACATCGACGCCGGCTGGGGCACCTGGGGGTTCAAGGCGACCCCGGCCAGCGGCAAGCGCATGGCCGAGACCCTGGCGACCGGGAAAGTGCCCGCTTTGATCCACCCGTTCCGGCTGTCGCGGTTCGCCGATTTCGATCTCATCGGCGAAAAAGGCGCGGCCTCGGTGGGCCATTGAGGAGGTCGCCTTGAAACAGATGACATGCCCGCTCAACGGGCCACGCAATATCTCGGAGTTCGCCTATGGCGGCCCGGTCGTCGCCGAGCCCGACCCGGCCGCCTGCACCGACGGTGAATGGACCGACTCGCTGTTCATGGACGACAACCCCGCCGGGCGCGTGCGCGAATGGTGGTGCCATCTGCCGACCGCCACCTGGTTCATCGCCGAGCGCGACACGGTGACGGACGAAATTCTCAAGACCTATCCGGCCGCCCCGTGACTGACCGGCTGGCGGCGCCCGCGGGCCTTCTGATCGATCGGAACAAGCCGGTCGCCTTTTCCTTCGAGGGCCGCGACTTTACCGGTTTCGAAGGCGATACCATCGCCAGCGCGCTCACCGCCAACAGCATCCGCGCCCTGTCGCGCTCGTTCAAGTTTCACCGTCCGCGGGGCGTGCTGACCATGGCCGGGCAGGACGGCAACACCCTGGTCCACGCGGGTGACTCGCCGGACGTGCTGGCCGACCGGGTCCGGATCACGCCCGGGCTCCAGGTTCGCGCCCTCAACACCCTGGGCGGGCTCGATCGGGATCTGCTGGGCGGGTTGGATCGGCTGGCGCGATTCCTTCCCGCGGGATTCTATTACAAAGCCTTCTTCCGCCCGCGCCCGGCCTGGGCATTGTGGGAGCCGGTGCTGCGCCGGATCGCGGGCCTTGGCCGGGTTGGCGCGCCGGTCTCCGATACCGGCTGCGATAAGCAGTACCTGCACGCTGACGTGGCCGTGATCGGTGGTGGGCCGGCCGGTCTCGCCGCCGCCGCCCAGGCCGCGCGGGCCGGCGCGGAGGTGGTGCTGGTCGATGAAAATCCGGTCCTGGGCGGGGCGCTGACCTATCGCCGCGAGGCGAGCTCCGACAAGGCGGCCCGCGCCGTCGAGGCCGCCGACAACGTCACCGTCATGACCGATACCCTCTGCAACGGCTGGTTCTCGGACAACTGGCTGGCGTTGATCCGGGACCGGCGGATGTACAAGCTCCGGGCCAAGGCGGTGGTCGTCGCCACCGGCGCGATCGAGCAGCCGGCGATCTTCCGCAACAACGATCTGCCCGGGATCATGCTGGGCGGCGCGGCCCAGCGTTTGATCCGCCATTACGGTGTCCGACCGGGGCGCCGGGCGGTGGTGCTGACCGCCAATTCGGAAGGCTACGGGGTCGCGCTCGACCTTGGCGAAGCCGGGGTCGAGGTCGCCTGCGTGGTCGATCTCCGCGAGCCGGCGCCCGATCATGAGTGGGCGGAAGCGGTGCACCGGCGCGGCATTCCGGTGCTGGCCCAGGCCGCCGTCTGGGCCGCCGAGTCCGATCGCAACCGAATGCGCGGGGTGCGTGCGGCGCGGGTCGCGCGGATCACCGGGCGCGGCACTTGCGGTGCGGATGTGGACCGTTTCGCTTGCGATCTGATCACCATGTCCTGCGGCTATATGCCGGCCGCGGCGCTTGCCTGCCAGGCCGGCGCGCGCATGGTCCATGACACCGAACAGCCGATATACCGGGTCGAGAACCTGCCCGATCGCATGTTCTTGGCCGGCGCGGTGGCGGGCGTTTACGGGTCCGAGGCGGTGGTCGAGGACGGCCGCGTCGCCGGCCACGCCGCCGCCGCCGACGCCGGTTTCAGGCGGCGGGGCCGCAAACCGGCGCGCCGGCATGAGCCGGAGTCCACGGGTCTGTGCCACCCCTGGCCCATGTTCCGCCATCCCAAGGGCAAGGAGTTCGTCGATTTCGACGAGGACCTGCAAATCAAGGACATCGTCGGCGCGGTTGGCGAGGGCTACGACCATGTGGAGCTGGTCAAGCGGTTCTCGACCGCCACCATGGGGCCGTCCCAGGGCCGGCTGTCGACCCTGGCCACGGTCCGGATCATCGCCGAGGCGACAGGCGCCGATGTGGCGGCGGTCGGGGTCACCACGTCACGCCCGCCGGTCATCGCCGAGAGCTTCGCCCATTTGGCCGGCCAGCGGTTCGAGCCGGTCCGCCTGACCCCCATGCATGACCGCCATAGGCAAGCGGGCGCCAAAATGATGGTCGCCGGGGCCTGGATGCGCCCAGCTTATTACGAGTCCGAAACTTACGAGTCCGAAACACAAATCTCGGCCGAGGCCCGGAACGTTCGCGACACTGTCGGCTTGATCGACGTCTCGACCCTGGGCGGGCTCGAGGTTCGCGGCCCCGATGCCGCCGAATTCCTCGAACGCATGTACACCTTCGCCTATGCCAAGCAGCCGGTGGGGCGGGCGCGCTACGTGCTGATGTGCGACCGGACCGGCGTCATCGTCGATGACGGCGTCGCCTGCCGTCTGGCCGAGGACTGGTTCTATGTCACCGCCACCAGCGGCGGCGTCGACGGGGTTTACCGGCAAATGCTGTGGCACAATGCCCAGTGGCGGCTCGGCGTCGATGTCACCAACGTCACCGCCGCCTATGCCGGCATCAATATCGCGGGGCCGAAGGCGCGCGAGGTGCTGGCGCCGGTTTGCGAGGATGTGGACCTGGCGGCGGCGGCGTTTCCTTACATGGGCGTGCGCGAAGGTCGGGTTGGGGGATTTCCGGCGCGCCTGCTGAGGGTCGGTTTCGTCGGCGAACTGGGCTACGAAATTCACGTCCCCGCGCCCTGCGGCGAGGCGCTTTGGGACCGCCTGGTCGAGGCCGGGCGCGGCCAGGGTCTTCGCCCGTTCGGGGTCGAGGCCCAGCGCCTGCTCAGGCTGGAAAAGGGCCATATCATCGTTGGCCAGGATACCGACGGCCTGAGCCATCCCATCGAGGCCGACATGGCCTGGGCGATCAGCCGCAAGAAGCCCTATTTCGTCGGCGGCCGCGCGATCGCGATTCGGGAAACCAAGGGCCTCTCGCGCAAGCTGGTCGGGTTCGAAATCACCGATCCGGCCGCCCCTGTCCCCGAGGAATGCCATCTCATTCTGCGTGATTCCGAGATCACCGGCCGGGTTACCTCGGTGGCCCGCTCGCCGGTCCTCGGCAAGGTCATCGGCCTCGCCTATGTCGCCCCCGATCAGGCCGAGCCCGGTTCGGTGATCACCATCAAGGTCGCCGATGGCCGACGGGTGCCGGCGCGGGTGGTCGAACCGCCGTTCTACGATCCCGACGGCGCCCGTCAGGACATGTGAGATGACCGTGCCCACCGACCTGGGACGACGAAGCCCGATCTACCGGGAATTGGAACGCCGTGGCGCCACATTTGGCGAAATCGGAGGCGCGGCCATGGCCATGGCCATGGGCGCCGATGAGGGCGCGGAGATCGCGGCCGCGCGCCGGCTCGGCTTTGCCGATCTGTCGCCAATGGTCCGGTCCGGCTACAAGGGCACGGGGACGCTCGGCTGGGTTCGTGACCAGGACCAAGCGGTCCCGGAGGCGAATAATGCCGCCCTGGCCTGGTCCGACGGCACCGTGATCGCGCGCCTGGCCGACACCGAGGTCTTGTTGCTGGGCGGGTTCGACGGCGCCGACGCCGGCCACCGGGGTCTGGCGGCGGCCTGGGCCGAGGCGCGCCCGGAGATGTGCTTTCCGGTTCCCCGCGCCGATATGAACGCGGAGGTCCTGATCAGCGGCGCTCAAGCGCCAGCCATGCTGGCCAAGCTCTGCGCGGTCGATTTGCGGCCCCGGGCGTTTCCCGATCATGGCGTCGCACAGACCGTTCTCGCCGGCCTCGACGCGGTCGTGCTGCGGGCCGACCTGGGCCGGACGCCGGCCTATCGAATCGTTTTCGACATCGCCTCGGCGCGTTACCTTTGGCGTTGTATCGACGATGCCGCCATGGAATTCGCCGGCGCGCCGGTCGGGCTCGCGGCGCTGCGCCACCTGGCCGCGGAAATCGAGGGCTAAATGGACGAAGGCGAAGACAGCCACGACTTTCAGGACGCGTATTCGCTACGCCACGCCAAGGACACCCGGCTCGAGCAGGCGATCGGCCAGCAGGTGCGCGCTTTTCGCCGCAAACTCGACATGACCGTCACCGAGCTCGCCAAGGCGGCCGGGGTCTCGACCGGCATGCTGTCAAGAATCGAGAACGGGCTGACCTCGCCGTCGCTGGCCTCCCTTCAGGCCTTGTCGATCGCGCTTCACGTTCCGGTCACCGCCCTGTTTCGAAGTTTCGAGGAGCAGCGTGACGCGACCTTCGTGCGCCGCGGCGAAGGCCTCAAGATCGAACGGCGCGGCACCCGCAGCGGCCACCAATACCAGCTTCTCGGCCATTCGGTCGGCAAGACCGTGGCGGTCGAGCCCTACATGATCACGCTGACCGAGGAATCGGAAGTGTTCCCGCTGTTCCAGCACGAGGGAACGGAGTTCATCTACATGATCGAGGGGCGGATGGACTACCACCACAGCGGCGCCACCTACTCCCTGGAATCGGGCGATTCACTGCTGTTCGACGCGGCCGCCCCCCACGGGCCGGAAAACCTGATCGCGCTGCCGATCCGATTCCTGTCGATCATCACCTACCGGCGCGCGGGCGACCGGTGAGAATGTTATCTGTGATGAAATTTTATTGCACGGAATATTGATTGCCGGGGCCGGCTGCACTACCATCGACAGGGTCCTGGAAACAGGCGGTGGATACGTCCCATGTGCGGAATCGCCGGCATTCTCTACAAATCGGACGCCGAGGACGGTGAACTCGGCAAGGCGTTGATCGACATGCTCGACGGCTGCCAGCACCGGGGTCCGGATTCGACCGGGTTCGCCGTTTACGGCCGCGCCGTGGCGGGACGACTGGGTCTGAGATTCTTCGTCGGAGCGGCGCCGGAGGCGACGATCGCGCGGATACGCCAGGCGCTGGCGGACCACGGCGCGTCGGTCGTGGACGAGGAGACCGTCGGCGACAATTACCGGGTGGTGGTGGCGTTCGACGGCGATGTGCAGGCCTTCGCCTATGCCATGGAACGGGCCGCCAAGCTGGTCTCGATCGGCTCCAGTCTGGACATCATCAAGGACGTCGGCGGCGCCCATGATGTCGATGACCGCTACGGGGTCGGAGAAGTTCGCGGGAGCCACGGCCTCGGCCATGTCAGGCTGGCCACCGAATCGGACGTGAAGCCCGAGGCCGCGCATCCCTTCTGGGCAACCGGGTTCGCCGACGTGGCGATCGTCCACAACGGCCAGATCACCAATTACTGGAAGATGCGCCGCCAACTCGAACAGCGCGACTTCGAGTTCCGCACCGACAACGACAGCGAGCTGATCGCGGTCTATCTGGCCGACAAGCTGGCAGCGGGCAGGCCACTCTCGGATGTGCTCGAGACCTCGATCGACGATCTCGACGGGACCTTTTCGTTTCTGGTCTCGACCGATGACGAAATCGGCTATGCCAAGGACCGGCTGGCGGCCAAGCCAATGGTGCTTTACGAGACCGACGAGATGGTCGCCATCGCCTCGGAAGAGGTCTCGCTCAACCGCCTGTTTCCGGGCCGGGCACTGGACACTACCGAGCCGGCGCCGGGAACCTTCGGCACATGGTCACGATCGACCTAGCCGCGACCCCGGTTCGCCAGGCCAATGGGTTGATCCGCGAAGCCGGCGGGCGCGGCGAGGACGTGCGCGTCGTCAATCCGGACGCGCGCCATCATATCGGGGTCGGGCTTACCGACCCGATCACGGTCCGGGTCAAGGGCTCGGCCGGCTATTTCTGCGCCGGCCTGACCGACGGCGCCCGGTTCGAGATCGACAGCAATGTCGGCTGGGGCCTGGCCGACAACATGTATCGGGGCACCGTGATCGTCGGCGGCAACGCCGGCGCCATCGCCGGGGTCGCGATCCGGGGCGCCGAAGTGGTGGTGCGCGGCAATGTCGGCTCGCGCGCCGGGCAGGTGATGAAAGCCGGCACCCTGTGCTGCGCCGGCGACGCCAGCTTCATGGCCGGGACCATGATGTATGGCGGGCGGATCATCATTCTCGGCGATTCCGGCGAGCGTCTCGGCGAGGACATGACCGGCGGCGAGATTTTCATCGGCGGCAAGGTGGTCTCGCTCGGCGCCGACGCCATGGAGACCGACCTCTCGGCCGACGAAGCCGACGGTGTCATGGCGTTTCTGGATCGCCACCGGATTCCGTTCAAGGGCCGGTTCGCCAAGATCGTCAACGCCGGCGCCAAGCTCCGTTACGGGACCGCCGAGCCGCGCCGGCGGAGCGTGCCGTTCTTCGTCGCCGCCGGCCAATCCGATTATTGGAACGCTCGGATCCAGGAGGACATCTACGTCAAGTCCCAGATCGGGCGCTATCGGATTCGCGGCTACGGGGCAGGGCGGCCCATGCCCCATCTGAACGACATCGCCTTCAAGGCCGATCTGTCAGGCGCCGGGTCCGGCCGCGATCCGCTGAGCCGGGTCACCCTGGCGACCGAAATCGGCGGCAAGCACGGCGCCCGGCCGCTCGAGCTCTCGATGCCGGTGATGATCGCGCCGATGAGCTTCGGCGCCTTGAGTCGGTCGTCCAAGACGGCGTTGGCGATCGCGTCGCGCCTGTCGGGAATTTCGGAGAACACCGGCGAGGGCGGCATGCTGGAGGACGAGCGCCGCGAAGCCGACCAGCTCATTTTCCAATGCCTGTCGGGCCGGCTGGGCTGGAACATCCACGACATGCAGCGCGCCGACGGCCTTGAAATCTACATCTCCCAAGGCGCCAAGCCCGGTCTCGGCGGCCAGCTCATGGCCAAGAAGGTGACCAAGGAGTTGGCTCGAATACGGGGCATCCCGGAAGGCATCGATTTGCGCTCGCCTTCGCGCCACCCGGACATCCTGGGCGCCGACGATCTGGTGATCAAGGTCGAGGAATTCCGCGAGGCAACCGGCTACCGGATTCCGATTTCGGTCAAGCTCGGCGCGGGCCGTGTCCATGACGACATCAAGATCGCGCTCAAGGACGGCTTCGATTTCGTCGAGCTGGACGGGCTCCAGGGCTCGACCGGCGCGTCGAGCGCGGAAGTGCTCGAACATGTCGGCATCCCGACCCTGGCGGCGATCCAGGAGGCCCTCGACGCCCTGGCCGAGATCGGCCGCGCCGGAGACCTGCCGATCGTGCTGATGGGCGGCATCAAGGACGGGGTCGATACCGCCAAGGCCCTGGCGCTCGGCGCCGACGCGGTCGGGCTCGGCTCGGCGGCGATCATCGCGGGGGGGTGCATCGCCTGCATGCAGTGTCACGTCGGCACCTGCGTGGTCGGCATCGCCACCCAGGACCCGGCTCACGAGCGGCGCTACGACACCCAGCGCGAGGCCCGCAACATCCACCGCTATCTGGAAGCGGTGCGCTGGCAGTTGGCGGCGATTATCGACGGCTTGGGCTACACCGATTACCGCCAACTGTCGCGGGACGACCTGGTGGCCTTGACGCCCGAGGCCGCCGCGATCAGCCGCCTGCCGCTGATGCCCGAAAGCGGCAGGGTCGCCGCACCATGAGCGACTCCGCGTTCGACGAGGCCGGTAAGAGCCAGTTCGTGCCGGCGCCGTGCCAGGTCGCCTGCCCGATCGGCACCGACGCGCCGTCCTACATCGCCCATATCTGGGAAGGGAAATACGCGGCGGCGTTCGAGGCGATCACGGCGACCAATCCGTTCAGCTCCATCTGCGGGCGGGTGTGCGACGCGCCCTGCGAGCCGGCCTGCCGGCGGGCCAGTTCCGATGGCCCGATCGCGATTCGAAATCTCAAGCGCTTCGTCATGGACAAGCTGGGCCGGGACCACCATTCGCCGCCGGTCCCGGTGTCGCGAACCAAGACCGTCGGAATCGTCGGCTCGGGTCCGGCCGGCCTGACCGCGGCGCGGGATCTGGCCGAGGCCGGCTACGCGGTCCATGTCTACGAAATGACCGACCGGCTGGGCGGCATGATGGTCTGGGGAATCCCCGCCTTTCGCCTGCCGCCCGGTATCATAGCCGAGGACCTCGATCGGATGATGGCCCATTGCCCGGGCATCGAGGTCCATCTGAACCGCGCGCTCGGCCGGGACCTGTCCTTGGAGACGTTGAGAGAACGTCATGACGCGGTGCTGCTCGCCATCGGCGCCTGGTGGGGCAAGCCGATGGGCATTCCCGGCGAGGACGATTCCCGAGTCGTCGACGGGGTCGGTTTCCTGCGCGAGGTCAATGGCGGCGCGCGACCGACCTTGCCCGAAACGGTGGTCGTGGTCGGCGGCGGCGACGTCGCCATGGATGCCTGCCGGGTGGCGATCCGCCTGCCCGGCTGCAAGCGAGTCACGGTCGTCTACCGGCGCGGCGCGGAAGATATTCCGGCCCGCCGGGACGAATTGGAGGGCGCGCGCGCCGAAGGCATCGAGCTGATCACGCACACCCAGCAGACCGCGGTGGTGGCCAACGGGAACCGACTGGCGCTCCGTTGTCTTCGCGCCCAAGCCGGCGCGGCGGAAGCGGACGGGCGCCGGCAACCGGTCCCGGTCGCGGGCAGCGAACACGACATCGCCTGCGGCATGGTGATCGCGGCGGTCGGCCAGCGGGCGGGCTCGGACGAACTCGAATCCCGGGATTTGATGAACATCGACCGCGTGCGGGCCGATTTCAACACCATGGCGACACCGATCGATGGCGTGTTCGCGGCCGGCGACGGCGCCTTCGGCGGCTCGACCATCGTGATGGCCATGCACCACGGCCACAAGGCCGCCTATTACGTCCGGGCGTTTCTGGAAGGCCGGCCGACTCCGGCGCCCTACCGGACCCCGTTCCGCACCCGCCGGGTCGCGGTCGCTCCGGACCCGAAATGGGAGCTGTTTCCCCGCCAGCACCAGGCCTTTCACGGACTCGGCGAGGACCCGGCCTCGTTTCCCGAGATCGAATCCACCTATGCCGGCCAGGCCGCCCGCGACGAGGCCGCGCGCTGCTATCGGTGCGACGCCGAGACCGGATCGGCCGATTTCTCGGTGCGCAACCGCGAGGACATTTTCGCCATGGCGCGCTTGGCGGGGGACGACGGCGCCCGCCAGACCCGAATGCTGCGCAGGCGCCTGAAGCCGCGCGACCCGCCGTTCGCGCGGGATCGTGCCGCCACCCTTGATGACATCGTGTTCCTGCCCGCCAACCTGTCGCGGCTGGTGATCGATCCCTACCGCGAGGCCTGCGCCACCCGCACCCGGCTCGGGCCCCGGCTCGTCCTCGCAAACCCGCTGCTGGCAACCGGATTCGACGAGGCCGAGGCCCCGGTCCGCGACGCGCTTTTCGCCGGCCTGGCCGAATCCGGCTCGGGCTATGTCGGCGCCAGGGCGCCGGGCCGAGACGTGGCCTGGCTGCGGCTTGCCCCGAATGCACAAGACGCGCCCGCGCCCGAGGCCGGGGCGGTCATCTATCCGCTCGGGTCCGAATTCCGCCCCCTCGCCGCCACACGCGCCTCGCCCGAGCAAGCGCTCGGCCTGTCGGTCGCCCGTCCTGCGCTGGAAGCGGCGATTCCGTTCGCGCTCGACAACGGCTTCGAGTTGCTGCTGCTCGACGGCAGCGCCGGACTCGGGCACGGGGCGGCGGAGCAAGCCGGATTTCCCGACCTCGCCGTGATCAGGGACGCGGTCGCCATCCTGCGCCGGCTCAGGAAGGAAGGGGCGCTCGATCTGATCTATTTCGGCGGCGTCCGCTCGGGCACCGATATCGCCAAGGTCATCGCATTGGGGTGTCGCGCGGCAATGGTCGGCACCGCCCTCGGCCTGGCCCTCGGCGGCACCCTCGACCAAGCCGGCGCGGTGACCTTCCCCACCGATCGCGACGGGGCCGAACGGCGTGACGCGGCGGCCAATTTCATCACGGCCTGCGCCGGCGAGACCTCCATGATGGCGCGCTGCACCGGCAAGACCGACATCCACAATCTGGAGCCCGAGGATTTGCGCGCCATCTCGCTGGCCACCGCCCGCGCCGCCGGCATCCCCCTGGCCGGCACCCTGTGATCGATGAGACCCGTGCTCCCACGCCCGGCGTTGAAGGTGCTCTACATGTCAGGCTACACCAGCAATGCGATCGTCCATGAAGGCCGATTGGATGCCGACGCGCCGCTGCTGCAAAAGCCGTTCCGCAAGGAGGACCTGGCCCGCAAGCTGCGCGCCGTGCTCGACTCGGCGTGACCGGATGGCACCAGACCGGTTCACCGAAAGTTCCGGCACCGCCGATCCCAAGGATGCGAAAGCGCGGCTGGATAAACTGAAATAGCGCTCTTCGTGTCGGCGTCGACTTGCCATACGGATCGTCGGCGGAAATAGATTCGGGCCCACCCGTGGCCCGTCGTCAGCGGTTCAGAAAATTCAGCGGTTGGCCCGGACAGTGCCAATCCATCTGGTAGAGGATCCCCAGGCCCGAGGACGTGATGTAGGCGGTGCGCAGGTCGGGGCCGCCAAAGCAGATGTTGGTCACCATGAGGTCGAATTCCGGGACCGGCACGACCGCGCGCACCCGCCCTTTCGGCGAGATGGCGGTAACGCATCCGGTGCCCAGGGTCGCGACGCAGACATTGCCCTCGCTGTCGAGCGCCAGCGAGTCCAGGCGTTCATATCCCGCGCAGCGATAATGGAGCCGCCCCGGAAACAAAGGATGCGGGGCGGCGCCCAGCCGGCCCGGAGCCTCCACGTCCCACGCCCATAGTCTCGCCCCGGCCGTTTCGGCGACATAAAGGGTTTTCTCGTCTGCCGAGAGACCGATCCCGTTGGGCGTGTCGATCGGGAACACGATCTCGGAAATGCCGCCGCCGTCGGGCAGGGCGTAGTAGACGGCGCCCCGGTCCATCCGGCGCCCCCTGCGCCGCCCGAGATCGGTGAAGTAGAACCCGCCCTCGGCGTCGAACACGATATCGTTGGGCCCCTTCAGCGGCTCACCGTCGCACGCGGTGTACAGGGTCTCCACCGACCCGGTCTCGAGATCCACGGCCTGGATGCTGCCGCCTCGATAATCGTCGGGCGGGACATCGCCAGCGCGCAGAAATGGACCATCCTCGATCCATACGAAGCCGCCATTGTTGCACACATAGACCCGTCCGTCGGGACCCAGCGCGGCGCCGTTCGGCCCGCCTCCGCAATCCGCCACCACTTCGCGTGTTCCGTCGGGTCGCACGCGGGTCAGCGTTCCGGCCTGGATTTCGACCAGCACGACCGAGCCGTCGTCCATGGCGATCGGTCCTTCCGGGAAACCGAGCCCGCGACAGACCTCTCTCATTGACACAGTCTCCTGTAGAACGTCGGTTGGCGTCTCGCGAGGCCAATTCGGTTCGATGCGAGGTTGCCGGTAAGCGCCCCGGCCAGCTCTTGCGTGGCGTGGGTTCCGGAACCGATCGGGTTCAGCGTCCGCCTGTCGCGCCAGCGCCGCCCCAATCCCGACATGGCGCCGCCCGGCGCCTCCGTGATCGGCGCTCGGACGTGGCCTTCAGCTGAGCTGGGGACAGTCGCCAACTCCCTTCAGCGGCACGACCGGGCCCGCGATGCGCACGAGGTAGAGGATGAAGTCGCGGACGACGTCCTGGTCCTCGAGCGGCTCGACACCGTGAAAGCACGAGTTGGTGTAGAGGAAGCAGAACAGGCTGTTCGGCCGGTAGCGCATGGTCTCGACATTGACGAATTTGTCGAAGTCGTAGTGCGGCCCGTCGAGGCGCGCCGACCGGGTCACCTGATCGCGCGAACGTAGTCGACCCCCTCCGCGCTCGCAATCGCGGCCAGCCTTCACTTGACGCCATCACCGTTCACGGAGCACCTCAAAAAACCAGTGGACCTCTTGCTCCACAAGTATGCGGTGTTCCGAAGACGGCGGCGCTGATCCAGGTTAGCCCCACGGTCTCCTCGCCTCGGTCCACGACTGGTTCACCGAGGGTTTCGATGGAAGGGCAGGCGCCGGACGGCCGGCTTGAACGGCTTCAGGCCGCGGACCGCGCCAAGATCTTTCACGAAAGATATCCGGTGCGATCGGAAACCGATCCGACGATGGCCGTTGTGGTGCTTGGGCGCCGGAAATCGCCGAGGGATTTGGCCGGGAGCGGGAACGGGTTTAGGGTGGCGGCCGCCGGCGCCGGGGCATCGGCTCAGGCGCGACCAAAATGGGGGGAAACGGTTCATGGCAGCGGATCTGGCGGCGGTCGCCAAGCGCAAGAAGATCACGTATTTCCTGATCAGCTTCGTCGATTTGTTCGGCGTGCTCAGGGCCAAGCTGGTGCCGGCGCGGGCGATCGCGGACATGCAGCGGGACGGCGCCGGGTTCGCGGGCTTCGCCGCCTGGCTCGACATGACCCCGGCGCATCCGGACATGTTCGGCCTGCCCGATCCGGACAGCCTGATCCAGCTGCCCTGGAAGCCGGAGGTCGGATGGCTCGCCGCCGATTTGCATATGGACGGCAAGCCCGTCGAGGCGAGCCCCAGGATCGCTCTCAAGCGCCAACTCGCCGCCGCCGCCGCTCGGGGCTACCGGCTCAAGACCGGGGTCGAATGCGAGTATTTCCTGATCGATCCGGACGGCGCCCAGATCTCGGACGCCCGTGATATCCAGGACAAGCCCTGCTACGATCAGCAAGCGCTGATGCGCCGCTACGATGTGATTGCCGAGATTTGCGACGCCATGATCGCGATCGGCTGGCGGCCCTACCAGAACGATCACGAGGACGCCAACGGCCAGTTCGAAATGAACTGGCACTATGACGACGCGCTGAAGACCGCCGATCGCCACACCTTTTTCAAGTTCATGACCAAGAGCATCGCCGAGAAACATGGCCTGCGCGCGACCTTCATGCCCAAGCCGTTCGCAAGCCTCACCGGCAATGGCTGCCATTGCCACGCCAGCCTGTGGAACAAGGGCGGCAGCCGGAACCTGTTCGCCGATGCCAAGGGCGCGCTGGGCAATTCGGCGCTGGCCTACCAGTTCCTGGGCGGTGTCCTCCATTCCGCGCCGGCGCTCTGCGCGGTGTTCAATCCGACTGTCAACAGCTACAAGCGGATCAACGCGCCGGCGACCCTCTCGGGCGCGTCCTGGGCCCCCAACACGGTCACCTATGGCGGCAACAACCGCACCCATATGGTCCGGATTCCGGACCCCGGCCGGTTCGAGTTCCGGCTGATGGACGGGGCCACCAATCCCTATCTGATGCCCGCCGCGCTGCTCGCCGCCGGCCTCGACGGCATCGCGGGCGGGCGCGACCCGGGCAAGCGCCTGGACATCGACATGTATGCCGAGGGCGCCCGTGCGCGCGGCAGGGGCAAGCTGCCACTCAATCTGCTCGACGCGCTCCGGGCGTTCCGGAAGAGCGCGATCCTGCGCGCCGGCCTCGGGTCCGAATTGGTCGACTCATTCGTCAAGCTCAAGACCGCGGAGTGGAACGATTACCACACCACCTTGAGTGCCTGGGAGCGCGCCCATACCCTCGATTGTTGAAGTCCGGCCTCACTTCCAGCAAGTGACGCGGGTGATCAGCGGCCGGGCATGGGCGAAAATCTCGTCCCTGGTCATGGTGGTGCCGCCGTCGCCGAGCCGATAGCGGGCCTGGTTCCGGTCCAGGAACCGGAACACGGTCCGGTTGGAAATGGCGAACCCGACATCGCGGATCAACTCGCCGGTACTCTCGAAGGTCTTGACCGTATTGACCTGGGCCACGACCACGCCGATCACGTGGCCCCGATCGTCGAACACCGGCCCGCCGCTGTTGCCGGGGCGGACCGCCGCCTTCATGGCGAAATGGGTTCCGCTCCGCTGGTTGCTCTCGAAGGTGCCGGGGGTGAATTTGGGATTGAGGGGGGGAAGGGTCTGGGTCGGATAACCGACCACCGCCACGCGATTGCCCTCGATCAGCTTGACCGGCGCCCGGAACACGGCGGTCGCCGCCGGCGCGATCTCGGCCTTGAGCAAAGCCAGGTCCATGCGCTCGTCGATACCCAACAGAACGGCTTCCGCCATCTCGCCCTCGGTGGTCTGGACCACGATCGCCGGGCAGTCGTTGATCACGTGGTGATTGGTCACCACGGTGCCGCTCTCGTCGATAAAGAAGCCGGAGCCGATGCCGGTGAGCTTGCGATCGGGAACCACGGGCCGGGGGTCGGGTTTGACCGAGCGCAACATGCTCCGGACCCGTCGGGCCTTGATCTTCCGGGCCTCGGCCTCGGTGACGACCTCGCCCCGGCAATCCTTGGGCTGGGACCGGGTGACCACATCGCGCTCGGAATCGTGGCAGAGCACCACCGTCTCCTGGCGACGATTCACCTCGTCGCCACGGGCGCCGGCGCCCGCCAGCACCGCCGCCAGCGCGGTCATGATCGGAACCAACAGCCGTGTTTTCATCGCGCCATTCCCGCACCATGTCTCGAATCCGCCCCATTGTAGACCCGGCACCTCGCCCATCACCAGTATTCGGGACGATGGTGGCGGCTACATGAAGCTGTAGGGGTCGATATCGATCTGGATCCGGACCCCATGGGGCCACGACACGGATCGCAGCCAGGGTCGAACGAAGGCCTGGAGATTGATGTCGCGCCGGCCTTTGACCAGCAAGCGAAACCGGTATCGGCCACGCAGCCGGGCCAGCGGCGCCGGTGCCGGACCCAGGACCTCGACACCCCTGTTCCTGGGCGCGCGCCGGCCCAGCAGGTCGGCGGTGGCCCGCGCTTTCCGTTCATCCGCCCCCGAAACGATGACCGCCGCCAGGCGCCCGAACGGCGGCATGCCGGCGGCCTCGCGGGAGTCGAGCTCGACCGCCAGGAACCCCGCCCGATCCCCCGCCACCAACGCCCGCATCACCGGATGCTCCGGCGTGTAGGTCTGGATCAGAACCCGGCCCGGCCTGTGTTCGCGCCCGGCCCGCCCGGAAACCTGGGACAGCAGTTGGTAGGTCCTCTCGCCGGCGCGCAGATCGCCGCCGGCCAGGCCCAGATCGGCGTCGATCACGCCGACCAGGGTCAGGGACGGGAAATGATGCCCCTTGGTCACCATCTGGGTCCCGATCAACAGGTCGATCTTGTGATCGACCATGTCCTCGACCAGGCGGGCGGCGGCGCGGGGGCTGGCCAGGGTGTCGCTGGTCATGACCGCCAGGCGCGACTCCGGGAACCGGGACTCGGCTTCCTCCGCGACCCGCTCGACGCCCGGGCCGCAGGCGACCAGCGAGTCCTCGCTTCCGCATTCCGGGCAGGAGCGGGGAACGGTCATGACGAAGCCGCAATGATGGCAGCGCAGTTCGCTGGCGAGGCGATGCTCGACCAGGCAGGTCGAGCAATCGGTGCAGCGCAGGCGATGACCACAGGTCCGGCACAGGGTCAGCGGCGCGTAGCCGCGCCGATTGAGGAACAGCAGGGCCTGGGCGCCGGCCTCGGCGGTCTCTTCCAGCGCCGCGACCAGGGGTGGTGACAACCAGCGGCCGCGCTCCGGCGGGGTCGCGCGCATATCGACCGCGGCCACCGTTGGCAGGGCCGCGCCGCCATGCCGGCGTGGCAGGTGAAACGCCGAATAGCGGCCGGCGGCGACATTGTGATGGGTTTCGATCGATGGCGTGGCCGAGACCAGAATGATCGGCGCCTGATCGAGTCGCCCCCGCACCACGGCCATGTCGCGGGCGTTGTAGATCACCCCGTCTTCCTGTTTGTACGAGCCGTCATGCTCTTCGTCGACCACGATCAGGCCGAGCGCCGGATAGGGCAGAAACAGGGCCGAGCGCGCGCCGACCACCACCCGCGCTTCACCGGCGGCGACCGCGCGCCAGGTCTGGCGGCGCTGCCGGCCGCCGAGGCCGGAATGCCACTCCCAGGGCCGGCCGCCGAAGCGGTCTTCGAACCGTTTGAGCCATTGGGCGCCGAGGGCGATTTCAGGCAGCATCACCAGCACCTGCCCCCCGGCGGTGAGGGCGGCGGCGACCGCATGGAAATAGACCTCGGTCTTGCCCGAGCCGGTGACCCCGTCGAGCAGGGCGACGCCGAAGCCGCCGTCGCGGGCGGGTGCCGCCAGGGCCGCCGCCGCCGCGCTCTGCTCCGCCGAGAGCACGGGACCGGGCCTGTCGGGATCCGGCCCCGGCCCAAGGGCGCGCGGCGTCAGCGCCAATCTCCGCAAATGACCGGCCTCGGCCAGGGCGCGGATCACGCCGAGGCCGACCGCGGCTTCGCGCGCCAATTCGGTGGCGGGGCGGGGCGGGCCGTCGGCCAGTGCGGCGAACACCCGTTCACGCTGGGGCGTCATCCGCTCCGGGCGGGACTCGGCGGCGGTATAGGCGATGAGGGGGCGCTCCGGCGCGAACGCGTCCGGAACGCTCATCGCCATTCGCAACACCGCGCCGGCCGTGGCCATGGTGTAGGCGGCGACCCAATCGATGAATCGGCGCAGCCCGGCGGGCATCGGCGCGACGTCGAGGCGGGCGGTGACGTCGCGCAGCCGTTTCGTGGCCACCCGGCCGGTGCCCGGTCCCCAGACCACCCCGATCAGGGTCCGGGGACCCAGCGGCACTTCGACGAAGCTCCCCGGCGGCGCCGACAGGCCCTCGGGCAGGCGATAGTCATAGGCGCCCTTGAGCGGGCGCGGCAGCAGCACCGCGACCGTCTCGGAGGCCGCTCGTGACGCGGTGGCACCGATGCCCGCCATGGGCTAGTGTTGCCCGTCGCGGATCAGGTCACATAACGGGCGTCTCATGAAATTCTTCATCGATACCGCCGATATCGGCGAGATACGGGACTTGGGCAAGTCCGGGTTGCTGGACGGCGTCACCACCAATCCCTCTCTTATAGCAAAGACCGGACGGCCGCTCTTCGACGCATTGGCGGAGATTTGCGCCGCCCTGCCCGGGCCGGTCAGCGCCGAGGTCACGGCGACCGAGGCGGAGGGCATGGTCGCCGAGGGCCGGGCGCTGGCGGCGATCGCCGCCAATATCGCGGTCAAGGTGCCGCTGACCTGGGACGGACTCGAGGCCTGCCGCCGGCTGCGCGCCGATGGTACCATGGTCAACGTCACCCTCTGTTTCTCGTCGGCCCAGGCGCTGCTTGCCGCCAAGGCGGGGGCGAGTTTCGTCTCCCCGTTCATCGGCCGGCTCGATGACATCGGTCAGGACGGCCTCGGCTTGATCCGGGACATCCGCGCAATCTACCGCCAGTACCCGGACAGCATCGCGACGCAAGTGCTGGTCGCCTCGGTGCGCGGTCCCCTTCAGGTGGTCGAATCGGCCAAGCTCGGCGCCGATATCGCGACCGTGCCGCCCAAGGTGCTCAGGCAGCTCGTCCAACATCCGCTGACCGACAAGGGGCTGGCCGCGTTCCTCGACGACTGGGCGCGCACCGGCCAGACCATTCTCAAGCAGGCGGCGGCGGAATAGGCCGACGGGGCGCGGGCATGCCGACCCGGTTGTAACCGGCATCGACGTAATGGACCTCGCCGGTGACGCTCCGCGACAGATCGCTCAGCAGATACAGGCTCGCGCCGCCCAAGTCGGCGGCGGTGATGTTGCGCCCGAGCGGGGCATTCTCGCGAGTCCATTTGTAGATCGACCGCGAATCCCGGATCGCGGCCCCGGCCAGGGTCCGCATCGGCCCCGCCGAGATGGCGTTGACCCGGATGCCGCGTGCCCCCAAATCGACCGCCATGTAGCGCACGCTGGCTTCCAGGGCAGCCTTGGCGACGCCCATCACGTTGTAGCTCGGCATCACCCGCCGCGCGCCCGAGAACGTAAACGTCAACAGGCTGGCGCCGTCATTCGCCATCGCCGCCGCCCGCCGGGCGATGCCGGTGAAGGAGTAGCAGGAGATCGCCAGGGTGCGGGCGAAGTTGGGCCAGGTGGTGTCCAGATAACGGCCCTTGAGTTCGTCACGGTTCGAATAGGCGATCGCGTGTACCACGAAGTCGAGTCGTCCCCAGCGCTTGGCCAGGGTCTCGAACACGGCGTCGAGATCGGAGTCCTTCTCCACGTCGCACGGCAGCACGATATCGGAGTCGACCGAAGCGGCCAGCGGCTTGAGCCGCTTGCCGAAGGAGTCGTCCTGATAGGTAAAGGCAAGGGTGGCACCGTGACGACGGGCGGCGGCGGCCACGATCCAGGCGATCGAGTGATCGTTGGCGACCCCCATGACGAGGCCCTTCTTGCCGGCCAAAAGCATCTGGCGGTCGAAGCGGGCCGTCAGAGTCGGTTGAAAGTCAGGGTCGCGTTGGTGCCGCCGAAGCCGAAGCTGTTCGACATGACCCGGTCCAGCGACACATCGTCCTTACGCTCGAGGACGATCGGCAGGTTCTCCGCGCAGGGGTCCAGATCGTCGACATTGGCGGAGGCGGCGATGAACCGATGTTCCATCATGAGCAGGGAATAAATGGCTTCATGGACCCCCGCCGCGCCCTGGGAGTGACCGGTAAGCGACTTGGTCGAGCTGAAATAGGGTACCCGATTGCCGTCGCCGAACACCTCCCGCATGGCCGCCACCTCGCGCTCGTCGCCGATCGGGGTGCCGGTCCCGTGGGTGTTGAGATAGTCGATCGCGCCGCCATCCTCGGGCAGCGCCATGCGCATGCACCGCACCGCGCCCTCGCCGGACGGCTGGACCATGTCGTGGCCGTCCGAGGTCGCGCCGTATCCGACCAGTTCGGCATAAATCTTGGCGCCGCGCGCCTTGGCGTGCTCCAACTCCTCGAGCACGACGACCCCGCCGCCGCCGGAAATGACGAACCCGTCGCGGCCCGCGTCATAGGGCCGCGACGCCGCTTGCGGTCGGTCGTTGTATTTGGACGACATCGCCGGCATCGCGTCGAACAGCACCGACAGGCTCCAATGCAATTCCTCGCCGCCGCCGCCGAAAACGATGTCCTGGGTGCCGTGCTGAATCAACTCGGCGCCGTGGCCGATGCAATGGGAGCTGGTCGCGCAGGCGGCGCTGATCGAATAGCTCCGGCCCTTGATCTTGAACGGCGTCGCAAGGGTCGCCGAATTGGTGCTCGACATGGCCCTCGGCACCATGAACGGCCCGACCCGTTTGGGACCTTTTGTCCGAGCCAGATCGGCGGCTTCGACCAGGTTCCGGGTCGATGGCCCGCCCGAGCCCATCACCATTCCGGTGCGCTCGTTGGAGACCTCGTTCCCCTCCAGGCCCGAATCGGCGATCGCTTCGGCCATGGCCAGATAATTGTAGGCCGCGCCGTCGCCCATGAATCGCCTGATCTTGCGGTCGAGCGCGGCGTCCAGGTCGATCTTGAGCGAGCCGTGGACATGACAGCGGAAGCCAAGGTCCCGATACTCGTCGCAAAATTCCAGACCCGAGCGACCCTGTTTAAGGGAATCGACCACTTCCTGCTTGTTGTTGCCGATGCTCGAGACGATGCCCAGGCCGGTGACGACGACGCGCTTCAACGATTGATCCTTCAAAACCGCGGCGCGGCGGCGAACAGGCCGACCTTGAGGCCTTCGGCCGTGTAGACGACCTCGCCGTCGGCCCGCATCACCCCGTCCGCGATGCCCAGCACGAGCTTGCGGTTCACGATCCGCCTCACCTCCACATGGTAGCTCACCAGGCGCGTGTCGGGTTGCACCTGGCCGGTCAGCTTGACCGCGCCCACGCCCAGGGCGCGCCCGGCGCCCGGCGCCCCGGTCCAGCCCAGAAAGAAGCCGAGAAGCTGCCACAACGCATCCAGACCCAGGCAGCCGGGCATGACCGGATCGGATTCGAAATGACAGGGGAAGAACCAAAGATCGGGCCGGATATCCAGCTCGGCCACGACCTCGCCCTTGCCATGACCGCCGCCGGTATCGTTGATTTTGGTGATCCGGTCCATCATCAGCATCGGCGGCAGTGGCAGCCGGGCGTTGCCGGGGCCGAACAGACGCCCATGGGCACAGTCCAGAAGTTCTTCGTAACCAAAGCTGGCCTGCTTGCCGGCCGAGACCGGCGCGGGCGCGCATCCGGCGGCATCGATCTCGCGCAATGCTTCGGCCATGGTTCGAACCCGGTCAGCCGCCAACACCCGCCACACCCGGTGGCGGACTGACGGCCGAGGGCCGGAATAAGTCAAGGGCCACGAGAACAACGGGATCGGGCGACGACATCGCATCTCCGGAGGTTGGCGCACGAACGGCCAGAGACGGGCGCTCCCCGCTCCGGCATCACGGCGGCGGCTGGTTCCTGCCGACATCCGGTATATGGCACCGTTTCCACAAAAAGCCAGCCCTGATCGCGGTACCGCGGCCACCGGCGGACGGCAACGTGCCGAGCGCGCGGCGGATCGGCAGCGGATGATTGGTGATGATCAGGGCAACCCCCAGGCGCCGGAGCCATCGCGCGCGTGCCGGATCATCGACCGTATAGGCACCGATCACCAGACCGGCGCCGTCCAACGCGTTCGCGACCCGCCGGGTGACGGCACGTTCGTCGAGATTTATGGCGGCAAGACCGAGCCGCGCCTCGAGCCGTCGCCAATCGGCCGGCAAAGTCTGGGCCACCAATGCCCGTGGTGCCGCCGGGCAGGCTCGCGCCGCGGCCACCAACGATTCCGGGTCGAACGAGGACAACAGCGGCAGCGGCAGATCGCGAGGCCAGATTCGTCCGATCTGCCGGGCCACCGCGATCCCGGCGCGGACGCCCGCGCCCGCTTCAGCCTTGATCTCGACGATGATCCGCAGCCCGTGCCGGATCGCGGAGGATGCCGCCAAGGCGAGCGTCGGGACGCCTTCGCCGGCAAATCGCGGCCCGAACCAGGTGCCGGCATCGAGGTCGGCCACGGCTCTCCCGCTGGTTCCGGCGACAGGGCCGACACCGTTCGTGGTGCGGTCGAGCCGGGCGTCATGAACCACCACGCAAGCCCGATCGGAGGTCAGGCGGACGTCGAATTCGAACCCGTCGGCTCCCTGTTGGGCCGCGGCGCGAAACGCCGCCAAAGTGTTTTCGGGCGCGATGGCGGAGGCGCCACGGTGAGCGATCACGACCGGACCTTCGGGCCGCCGGCCGAGCTCGGGCCGGTGGACTGGAATCCGTGACTTGATCAAACGACCGTTTATGTCTCTCATGCCGAGCCCGAACCGCTTGGATTCGGTCGGCGCGCATCGAAGACATGATTCGCTGGGGGTCGCACCCAATGGCCGAAGCGATCGAGGCGCTTCTGGACAGGCTTCGCGAGGATCCGCGCTGCTGTCGCGAAGGGCTGTTCGAAGCGGTGTTTCATCCCCTCTACGTCGCTTTCCTGGACCTGGTGGTCGCCGCCACCGGCCGCGAACGGGGCGCCGCCGAGACCCGCATCCTGACCGGCGCGTTGCTCGGCGAGTGTCTGGTGTTCCACCGCGATCAACCGATCGTTCCGCGCAGCCTGGGCTGGGACGACTACCCTCCCGACGGCATCGCCGCGATCACCCGCACCGTCACCGCCGGCATCCTCGATGCCCTGGATTTGCCCACCGGCGCGCGCGACAAGGACTGATCGGCCAAGGCCACGCCGGACCCTCGGCACGCCGCCAGGAGCGCGGCGGCGGCGGGGATCAGCCCGCTCTTTGCGCCGGGTCGGCGGCGGCACCGGTCTTCTGATCGACCGCCTTCATGCTGAGGCGCACCTTGCCGCGGTCGTCGATGCCGAGCACCTTGACCTTGACCTTGTCGCCTTCGTTGACGACGTCGGTCACCATCCGCACCCGTTGCGGCGCCAGTTCGCTGATGTGAACCAGGCCGTCGCGTTTGCCGATGAAGTTCACGAACGCGCCGAAATCGACCACCTTGACCACGGTGCCGTCGTAAATCACGCCGACCTCGGGTTCGGCGACGATGTCCTTGATCCGGTTGATCGCCGCTTCGCTGGCTTCCGACGTGGTCGCCGCCACCTTGATGGTGCCGTCGTCCTCGATGTCGATCTTGGTGCCGGTCTCCTCGGTGATTTCGCGAATCACCTTGCCGCCGGAACCGATGACTTCGCGAATCTTGTCCTTGGGCACGGTTATGGTGGTGATCCTGGGCGCATGTTCGTTGACCGATTCCCGCGACACCGACAGCGCCTTGGCCATCTCGTCCAGAATATGCAGACGTCCTTCGCGGGCCTGCTCGAGGGCGGCGCTCATGATCTCGGCGGTGATGCCGGTGATCTTGATGTCCATCTGCAATGACGTGATTCCGGCACCGGTGCCGGCGACCTTGAAATCCATGTCGCCGAGATGGTCCTCGTCACCCAGAATATCGGACAGCACCACGAACCGCTCACCCTCCTTGATCAGGCCCATGGCGATCCCGGCCGCGGACTGGGACAACGGCACGCCGGCGTCCATCAGCGACAACGACGTGCCGCAAACCGTTGCCATCGACGACGAGCCGTTGGATTCGGTGATTTCGGACACCACCCGCACGGTGTAGGGAAAGTCCTCCTTGCTGGGCATCAGCGGATGCACGGCCCGCCAGGCCAGCATGCCATGACCGATTTCGCGGCGGCCGGGCGAGCGCAAGAACGACGCCTCGCCGACCGAAAAAGGCGGAAAGTTGTAGTGAAGCATGAAATGCTCCCGATACTCGCCTTCCAGCGCGTCGATGATCTGCTCGTCCTGGCCGGTACCGAGGGTGGTGACCACAAAGGCCTGGGTCTCGCCGCGGGTGAACAACGCCGAGCCATGGGCCATCGGCAGGACGCCGACCTCGGAGACGATCGGGCGCACTGTCCGGGTGTCGCGGCCGTCGATCCGTTGGCCGTTGTCGAGCACCGCGCCGCGGACGATGGTCTTTTCGAGATTTTTCAGGCGATTCTTGACGAGTTGGGCGTCGAGGTCCTCCTGCTCGGCGGCCTCGGCGACCCGATCCCGAATCTGATCGAGCCGCTCGACCCGCATTTGCTTGACCTGTTCGCCGTAGGCCGCGCGCAAATCGGCCTCGGCAAGCTCCGCGACGCGTCCATCGATGGCCTCGGTGGGCTCCGGCTCCGGCAGCGCCCAGGGTTCCTTGGCGCAGGCCTCGGCCAGTTCGACGATGGCGTCGATGACCGGAGCCATCTCCTTGTGGCCGAACAGGACCGCGCCCAGCATCACCTCCTCGGACAATTGCCGGGCCTCCGATTCGACCATCAGCACCGCCTCGCCGGTGCCGGCCACGATCAGATCGAGGGCGCTGTCATCGAGTTCCGCCGGGGTCGGATTGAGCACATACTGGCCATCGACATAGCCGACGCGGGCGCCGCCGATGGGTCCCAGAAAGGGAATCCCCGAAATGGTCAGCGCCGCCGAGGCACCGACCATGGCGACCACGTCCGGATCGTTTTCCAAGTCGTGGGAGAGCACGGTGCAGATCACCTGGGTCTCGTTCCGGAAGCCGTTGGCGAACAGCGGCCGGATCGGGCGATCGATGAGGCGCGAGGTCAGGGTCTCCTTCTGGCTGGGCCGTCCCTCGCGCTTGAAGAAGCCGCCTGGAATCTTACCGGCGGCAAAGGTTTTCTCCTGGTAGTTGACCGTGAGCGGAAAGAAATCGATCCCGACTCGGGGTGTCTTCTGGGCCACGGCGGTGCACAACACCGTGGTTTCCCCATAGGTGACCAGGACCGCGCCGTCGGCCTGGCGGGCGATCCGGCCCGATTCCAGCGTCAGCGGGCGTCCGCCCCAAGTGATTTCCTTCCGGTGAATATCAAACATCGAATCTCATCCTTCCACATCTGGCCACGACCGCCCTATGCGATCGGGGCACGGCGCGCCACCTGTCCGCCCATCGCGGAGCGCGGCGCCAGCCTTTGGTCACGGCCCGGCGCCATTGCCGGGCTCGTCTTGTCGGTCGGTCGGATCGTGCGGGGGCCGGATCGGCCGTGCCGGGAATGCGCCGACGTCGCGCGCGGAACGGTCGTGCGCTGTCGCCGGCGGCGTCCCGCCCGCCGATCCTACTTGCGCAATCCCAGTCGCCCGATCAGCGTCTGATAGCGCTGTACGTCCTTGCGCCTGAGATAGTCGAGCAGGCGCCTGCGCCGGCTCACCATCATCAGCAATCCGCGGCGCGAATGGAGGTCCTTGTGATGCGCCTTGAAGTGTTCGGTCAGATTCACGATCCGCTCGGTCAGAACCGCGACCTGAACCTCCGGCGAACCTGTGTCGCCGGCCTGGACCCCGAAATCACCAATCAGCTCAGTTTTCCGCTCAGCGGTAATCGACATCGATATCTCGTCTCCTGATGCCAGTCCGTCAATGGATTGATCTAAAGGTTGAACACTCTCGTCGGCCGTATTTCTCCGGCCTCCAGCCGAACCAATGCCGCCGGCCGGCCGGCGAATACAGCACACAACACCGCCGTTCCAACAAGCCGGTTGCCGGCCTCATCGACCGGGGCCCGCACCAAGGGCACCATCTGCCCATGCTTCAGGCGCGCGGCTTGATCGGCATTGACCGGCAGGCTGGCGATGCCCGAGAGCCCGCACGCGACCGGCAGCAGTCGATCGGCGAGCGCCGCACTATCGTCCAGGGCCTCGATTTGGGCAAGCGAAATCGAATCGGCCAGCGTGAACGGTCCGACACGGGTCCGGCACAACGCCGCCAGATGCCCGACCGTGCCCAGCGCCCGAGCCAAGTCTCGGGCCAGCGCGCGGACGTAGCTGCCCTTGCCGCAGTCGAGTTCGAGCAATGCATGGTCGGCGTCGGTGGCCTCGATCAGCGCCATCCGATCGATCCGCACGGGCCGCGCCGCCAAAGTCACGTCCTGTTCGTTTCGCGCCAACTCGTAGGCGCGCCGCCCGGCGATCTTGATCGCCGAATAGGTTGGCGGCACCTGCATGATTTCGCCCGTGAATTGGGCAAGCGCGGCGGTGATCTCGGCCGGGTCCGGCCGATGGGCGCTGGTCGCGATGACCCGGCCCTCGGCGTCATCGGTGTCACGCTGTTCGCCCCAGCGGATCGTGAACCGGTAGCTTTTGGAGCCGTCCACCACGAACGGCACGGTCTTGGTCGCCTCGCCCAGCGCGATCGGCAATACCCCGGTGGCCAACGGATCGAGAGTGCCCGCATGGCCGGCCTTGGCGGCGCCGGTGAGCCGGCGAACCCGGGTCACGACCTTGGTCGAGGTCACACCGGTCGGCTTGTCGATCACCAGCCACCCATGCACCGGCGCCGGCGCCGGGCGTCGGGCCGGGATTGCCGGTTCAGCTTCGGCCATGATCATCGCCGGTCGGCTTCGCGGAGCCGGCGCCGTCAACGAGGTCCCGCGCCACATTCTGGGTGCGCAGAATTCGATCGACGCGGCTGGCCTCGTCATAGGACCGATCAGCCACGAAGGTGAGCCGGGGTGTGTTCTTGAGCCTGACCCGCCGCCCGAGCTGGACGCTCAGAAACGGCGCCGCCCGACCGAGGGCGGCAAGCACCGCCTCCATATCGGCGCCGCCCAGCGGGCAGACGAACGCCGTCGCCTGGCGCAGATCCGGGCTGACGCGGATTTCCGTAACCGTGATCGACTGGCCGGCCAGATCGGGGTCGCGCAGCATATCGCGGGCCAGAACCTCGCTGAGCGCATGGCGGAGGGATTCGCCGACCCGAAGCCGGCGCTGGCTTGGTTCCCCGCGGTCCGCCCGCGCCGTTCGTTCCCAGGCCATCCCGCCGTGCCCGCGCCTCAATCCTCACCGATGGTCCGCGCGATTTCTTCGATCTCATAGGCTTCGAGAACGTCGTTTTCCTTGATGTCCTGATAGTTCTCGAGCGCCATGCCGCATTCGAGGCCTTCCTTGACCTCGCGGACTTCGTCCTGGTGGCGTTTCAGAGTGGTCAACGCGCCCTGGTAAATGACCACGTTGTCGCGAAGCAGCCGAATCCGGGCGCCGCGGCGGACCGTGCCTTCGGTGACCTCGCAGCCCGCGATCTTGCCGACCTTGGTGATGTTGAACACCTGCTTGATCCGCGCGTAGCCGATGATGTCTTCCCGCAGGGTCGGCGCCAGCATGCCGGACAACATGGCGCGAAGATCGTCCAACAGTTCGTAAATGACCGAGTAATAGCGAATTTCGACGCCGTCGCGGCGGGCCAATGCCCGCCCCTGACCGTCGGCGCGCACATTGAAGCCGATCACCAGGGCGTTCGACGCGGCGGCCAGGGAAATGTCCGATTCGTTGATGCCGCCGACGCCCGAGAGCAAGACGCGGGTCAGCACCTCGTCGGTCGCGAACTTGTCGAGGCTGGCCAGAATCGCCTCCAGCGAACCATGCACGTCGGCCTTGACCACGATCGGCAGCTCCGCCGCCTCGCCTTCGGCGATCTGAGACAGCATCTGCTCGACGGTACCGCGCGACGATGTCACGGCCCGCTGGTCGCGGGCCACTTTGCGGCGATACTCGGTGACTTCCCGGGCCCGCCCTTCATCTTCGACAACCACCATATTGTCGCCGGCCTGTGGCGTGTCGCTCAGGCCCAGCACCTCCACCGGCTGCGAGGGGCCGGCGGCGGAAACATTGCGGCCCTTGTCGTCGACCACCGCGCGGACCCGGCCCCACTCGCTGCCGGCGACGAAGATGTCGCCGATTCCGAGGGTGCCGCGCTGTACCAGAATCGTCGTAACCACGCCCCGGCCCCGCTCGCGACGAGACTCCACGACCACGCCTTCGGCCGGCCGATCGGGATTGGCCTTGAGTTCAAGCAGTTCGGCCTGAAGAAGAATCGTCTCCTCCAGTTTGTCGAGATTGGTCTTTTCCGTGGCCGACACCTCGACCGACAACACGTCGCCGCCGACTCCTTCGAGCACGACATTGTGTTGGAGAAGGTCGTTGCGAACCCGGTCCGGATTTGCGTCGGGCCGATCCATCTTGTTGATCGCCACGATCATCGGAACCGAGGCCGCCTGGGCGTGCTGGATTGCCTCCGCGGTCTGGGGCATGACCCCGTCGTCGGCGGCGACCACCAGAACCACGATATCGGTGGCCTTGGCGCCGCGCAGGCGCATTTGGGTGAACGCCTCGTGGCCCGGCGTGTCGAGGAAGGTGATCTGGGCACCCGACGACATTTCGACTTGATAGGCACCG
>CAJWQN010000009.1 GCA_913045505.1 uncultured Rhodospirillaceae bacterium
CCCGCCACGATCGGCCCCTGCCCGGGCGCGAGGAGGCCCCATCGCCGGAGCCACCGTCCGAGCCCTCGCCTTCGCGCCCGCCCGCGCCGGCTGGTCCCGCGCCAAGGGTAGCGCTGCCCGCGCTGTCCCAGAACCGCCCGGCGGGTCTCGACAAGCGCACCGCGCTCCGGCTCAAGCGCGGCCAGATTGCGGTCGACGACGTGCTCGATCTCCACGGCATGACCCAGGACATGGCCCATGGGGCGCTCGGCCGCCGGCTCGCCGCCGCCCAGGCCAGCGGCCAGAGATGCGTATTGGTGATTACCGGCAAAGGCACCCGGCCCGACGGCGCCACCGGCGTGCTTCGGACGATGGTGCCACGCTGGCTCGACGAGGCGCCGAACCGCGCCCGCGTGCTCGCCATCCACGCCGCCCAGCCTCGCGACGGCGGCTCCGGCGCGCTCTACGTGCTGCTCCGCAAGCGGCGCTAGCAACGCACGGGATTTCCAACAATCGCTTGCGGGCCCGCCGCGCCCTGACCACAATGATCGTGCCATGATCGTAACAATCTTGACGGCGGTTCGCGGCCGGAGTGCCTGGCGGACGCGGGATTTGGTCATTCTGTGCTGGGCCGCGTTGATGATCGCGGCCTTCGGCTTGCACGGTGCCCGGGCGACCGAGCAGTGGGATGAGTCGCCCGAAGCCGGTCTCGCGCAACGGATCGCGCTGGTGATCGGAAATGGCGCCTACTCGGACGCGCCCTTGCGCAATCCACCCAACGACGCGCAACTGATGGCGCGAATTCTGCGCGGGCTCGGCTTCGTGGTCATGGAGCGAACCGACCTCGGCCAGGCCGACATGAAGCGCGCCATCCTCGACTTCGGCAGGCGGTTGGAAAAGGCCGGATCGGACGCGGTCGGCCTGTTCTTCTATGCCGGTCACGGCCTCCAGCTCAAGGGAACCAACTATCTGGTACCGATCGATGCGACCATCCGCCGCGAAGGCGATGTCGAGGTCCTGGCGGTCGATGCCGGCTGGGTGCTCGCCCAGATGGAGTACGCCCGCAACCCGTTGAACATCGTGATCCTGGATGCATGCCGCAACAATCCCTATAGCCGCGGTTTCCGCGACGCCGGCGGCGGCCTGGCGCGCATGGAGGCGCCGAGTGGGACCTTGATCGCCTATGCCACGCGGCCGGGCATGGTGTCCGCCGATGGCACCGGGGACAACAGCCCCTACACAGGTGTGTTGGCGCGCGTGATGCAGACCCCGGGCCTGTCACTGAATGACGTGTTCATCCAAACCCGGGTCGCGGTCATGGCGGCGACCAATGACGAGCAGGTGCCGTGGGAAGAGGGTGGGTTGACGGGCAAGTTTTATTTCAACGCGGAAACCCCGGCGCGGCCCGAGCCAGCACCTGTCGGGACCGCGGAGGTCGAGGCGCAACCGGCGCCTCGACTCGCGCCCAAGTCACCGGACCCGCGATCGGGCTTCGACGAGCGTCTCCTGGAGCTGACGTTCTGGGAGACCATCAACGAGAGCACCGATCCGGCCGATTTCGAATCCTATCTCAAGTCCTATCCGACGGGAGCCTACGCCGAGCTGGCCCGCAACCGGCTGAGCAGACTCGGGGGCGCGCAAGTCGCGGCCCTGGCGCCGGCGACAACCGACTTCGATATCATCGAGATGGATGCGCCCTATGTGGTGACCAAGATCGCCAATCTGCGCGAAGGCCCGTCGACGGATTACGCCAAGGTCGGCCGGCTCGAGGCCGGCACCGAGATCGACGTGACCGGCAAGGTCGAGGACGCGAACTGGTATCGGATCGCCCGGGCGGGGGCGGCGCCGGCGTTCATCTATGGCGGACTGATCACGGATGCCACACCGGCGCCCGCGCCGCCCCCCGCCTCACCGACCAATCCCGAGATCGTGCTCTGGGAATCGATCAAGGACAGCGGCAACGCGGCCCTGTTCGCGGAGTATTTGCGACAATTCCCGACCGGTCTGTTCGCCGGCTTGGCACGGGTCCTGTTGGATCAGCTGAGGGCGGAGACTGAGCGCGAGGTTGCGATCGCCGTGCCGCCGCCGGTGACGGCCCCAAGGGCGCCGCCGGCGTCGCGGGTGGGCGCGCGCTTCCAAGACTGCCCGGACTGCCCGGAGATGGTGGTGATCCCGGCGGGCGCGTTCCTGATGGGCTCGCCGGACAGCGAGGAGGGGCGATGGGATGACGAGGGGCCCGTGCACGGGGTCACCATCGGACGGGATTTCGCGGTCGGCCGATACGAAGTGACTAGGGGCGAGTTCGCCGCCTTCGCGCGCGCGACCGGGCATGAGGAGAGCGGCTGCCGGATCATCGAGGACGGCGAGTGGGTCCTCGACGAGGCCCGGAGCTGGCTGAGCCCGGGGTTCGATCAGACCGATCGGGAACCTGCGGTATGCCTGAACTGGGACGATGCCCAGGATTATGTCGCGTGGCTGAGGCTGATCACGGGCAAGCCCTATCGGTTGTTGTCGGAGGCGGAATGGGAATACGCGGCCCGGGCGGGCACCACCACGGCGCGTCATTGGGGCGAGGAGATTGGCGACGACCAGGCCAATTGCGAAGGCTGCGGCGGTCTCTCGGACGGTCGCGAAACCACGCCGGTCGGGAGCTTCGCCGCCAATGGTTTCGGTCTTTACGACATGCTCGGCAACGTCTGGGAATGGGTGGCCGACTGCTGGCATGGCGACTTCGCGAATGCCCCCGGAAACGGAATCGTGTGGGCGGGCGGTGATTGCGCGAGCCGGGTTTTGCGCGGTGGCTCCTGGTCGAGCTCGCCGAGGGTCCTGCGCGCCGCGTTGCGCACGGAGTTCGGCGCCGAAAACCGGGACTACAGCGACGGCTTGCGTGTCGCCCTGTCCCTCGAGGGAGAACCGGAGCGCGAGGTCGCGGCGGTGGTGCCACCGGCCGTGACCACCGCGCCCGCGCCGGATGCCTACGAAAGCTTCCGCGACTGCCCGGACTGCCCGGAGATGGTCGTGGTCCCGGACGGCTCGTTCATGATGGGCTCGCCCGAATCCGAGCTTGAGCGCAACGATGACGAGGGCCCCAGGCAACGGGTGTCGATTGGGGCGCCGTTCGCGGCCGGTCGGTTCGCGGTGACCCGCGATCAGTTCGATGCCTTCGTTCGCGCCACCGGGCATGCGATCGGATCGACGTGCTGGACATGGCGGGACGCGGAATTGGAGGAAGTTTCCGGACTCACATATCACGACCCCGGATTTTCACAGTCCGGCGATCACCCGGTCGTCTGCGTGAGCTGGGATGACGCCAAGGCCTACACGGACTGGCTCGGCGATCTGACCGGCAGGGCGTACCGGCTGTTGACCGAGGCGGAACGGGAGTACGCGACCCGGGCCGGGACCCAGACACCGTTTTCCTTCGGTCGCACGATCACGCCCGAGCAGGCCAATTATGACGGCAACTACGGTTACGACGACGGGCCGACGGGTGACTATCTGGATGGAACGGCGGCGGTCGGTTCCTACCCGGCGAACGCTTTCGGGTTCCACGACCTGCATGGCAATGTCTGGGAATGGGTGGAGGACTGCTGGCACGGCAATTACGAGGGCGCGCCAGCGGACGGCGCCGCCTGGACGGGCGACGGCGACTGCGTCAGCCGCGTTCTGCGTGGCGGCTCCTGGTACTACACGCCGGCGGTCCTGCGCTCCGCCTACCGCTTCTACCTAGGCCCAGGGGATCGCCGGGTCGACACCGGCTTCCGCGTCGCCGCGACCCTCGACTGGTAGGGCGCGGCTGACCCTTTGGCGCCTTACCATCGTGGCTCCGGGGCGCGGGCGGCTGTATAAGGAGGGTGAAATTCTGGATCAGAGAGATCACACGAAAGATATCGACCCTAGCGCGGAAATGAAGAACGAAATAATCAGCGAAATACTCGAAAACTAAAATTCAGTGATTGGCTATCCGAAGATATTTTCATGAACTCAATTGATAAATTAATAGAAAAAGCATTGGATATTGGAGATTAGCCACCTCTCAAGAATACAAGAGTGACTGATTAATGAGTAATCCTACAAAATGAACTTGGTCAGGTCGGCGTCGCGGACCAGGTCGCCGATGTTGTCCTCGACGAATTTGGCGTCGACCGTCAACGACGTGCCGGGGTTGTCGGTGGCGGTGAAGCTGATGTCTTCCAGCAGGCGCTCCATCACCGTGTGCAGGCGCCGGGCGCCGATGTTCTCGACCCCGGCGTTGACTTCCGCGGCCAGGGTGGCGATGGCGTCGATGCCCTCGACAGTGAAGTCCAGGGTCACCTCTTCGGTCGCCATCAGGGCGGTGTACTGACGGATCAGGCTGTTCTCGGGCTCGGTCAGAATCCTGACCAGGTCGTCGCGGTCGAGGGGCTTCAGCGTGACCCGGATCGGCAGCCGGCCCTGGAGCTCGGGCAGCAGATCCGCCGGCTTGGCCAGGTGGAACGCGCCCGAGGCGACGAACAGGATGTGATCGGTGCGGACCTGGCCGTGCTTGGTGGCGACCACGGTGCCCTCGATCAGCGGCAACAGATCGCGCTGAACCCCTTCCCGGCTGACATCGGCGCCGAGCCGTTCGGAGCGGGCGCAGATCTTGTCGATCTCGTCGAGGAACACGATGCCGTTCTGCTCGACCGCGCCGAGCGCGTCACGGGTCACCCTTTCCTCGTCCAACAGCTTGTCGCTCTCCTCGGCGATCAGCACCTCGTGGCTGTCGGCGACGGTCATCTTGCGGGCCTTGGTCCGCCCGCCGAACGCCTTGCCGAGCATCTCGTTGAGGTTGATCATGCCCATCTGAGCGCCGGGCACGCCCGGAATGTCGAAGGTCGGCAAGCCGGCGGCGCCGGATTCGGACACCTCGATCTCGATTTCCTTGTCGTCGAGCGTCCCTTCGCGGAGCAGCTTGCGGAATTTCTGGCGGGTCTCGGCGCTGGCGGACGAGCCGACCAGGCTGTCGAGCACCCGCTCCTCGGCCGCGCCCCCGGCCCGCGCCGCCACTTCCGAGCGCATGCGCTCGCGGGTCATGTTGAGCGAGATTTCGACCAGATCGCGGACGATCGATTCGACGTCGCGGCCGACATAGCCGACTTCGGTGAACTTGGTCGCCTCGACCTTGATGAACGGGGCCTGGGCGAGGCGGGCCAGGCGACGGGCGATTTCGGTCTTGCCGACCCCGGTCGGCCCGATCATCAGGATGTTCTTGGGCAACACCTCTTCGCGGAGGTCGTCCGCCAGCTGCTGGCGCCGCCAGCGATTGCGGAGCGCGATCGCGACCGCGCGCTTGGCCTCGTTCTGGCCGACGATGAAGCGGTCGAGTTCGGAGACGATTTCACGGGGGCTGAATTCGGTCATGCCTCAAGAACTCTCCGTCTCGATCGATTCGACGATCACCTGGTCGTTGGTATAGACGCAAATACCGGCCGCGATCGCCATCGCCTTGCGGGCGATGTCCTGGGCGCCCAAGCCGTCGATATCGATCAGGGCGCGCGCCGCGGCCAGCGCGAACGGCCCGCCCGAGCCGATACCGATCAGGCCGTCCTCGGGCTCGAGCACGTCGCCGGTGCCGGTGAGCACCAGCGAGGCCTCGGCGTCGGCGACCGCCATCATCGCTTCCAGGCGCCTGAGATAGCGGTCGGTGCGCCAATCCTTGGCCATTTCCACGCAGGCGCGGGTGAGCTGGCCCGGATATTGTTCGAGCTTGCCCTCGAGGCGCTCGAACAGTGTAAACGCATCCGCCGTCGCGCCGGCGAACCCGGCCAGAATCGAGCCGTCACCCAGCCTGCGGACCTTGTGCGCGTTGGCCTTGATGACGGTCTGGCCGAAGCTCACCTGACCGTCGCCGGCGACGACCACGGTCGTGCCCTTGCGCACGGACAAGATCGTGGTTCCGTGCCAGGTGTCAGGCCCGGTCTGTGTCATGAGTCCCCGATTCCGGAAATTCGGCGGGTCCGCCGGTCACACCAATTTTGGGCGTGATCGGCCCCTGGTCAAGGGGCGGGGAGCCGATTCATGCCTCCAGCGGTTCCACGATCAGGCGAAACCGGAACGGGCTGTCGGGCTTGCCGGCGATGACCTCGTTGGTGCCGACGATCAGGGGCACGGTGTTGTCGGGCTCGATCCCGCCGATTTGCTTGCCGTTGACGATGGTGCCGAAATGGCTGCCGCGATCGCGGATCGCAAGCCCGGCCGGACCTCTCTCGACCATGAAATGATTGAGCGACAGATTGTAGGGCGCGGTATCGGGAAACGAGAGATCGTTCCAGTGCAAGGGATTGTTCTGGGTGGCCGATTGCGCCCGCCCCACCCGAAACGGGAACACGCTGATATTGAGGCCGTTCGTCGAGATCGCCCGGGTCGTCTCCGGCGACAGCGGCAACAGCTTGACATTATAGTTGTCCGCCGCCGGACCGCTGTCTTCGATATGGCCGAGCGCTTCGACGTAGCGATCGTTCATCATCCGCAAGCGTTCGAACAGCAGGGTGATGATCGGAATCGTTGCCGCCGGGTCGTTGTGAAGCAGGTCGAGAAACTTTTCGTTATCCACCGGCGAGAGCGCGATATCGTTCGAGGCCCGCGCCGAAGCCGAGCGCGGCCGATCGTCGATCAGCCCCATCTCGCCGAAAATTTCGCCCTTGCCCAACACCGCCAAGCGCACTTGCCGGTCGCCGATTTCCCGGTAGATCACGACGTTGCCATATTCGATGATATAGGCGTAATCGCTCCGGTCGCCCTCGGCGAAGATTTCCTGTCCGGAAGAGAATGTCTTGATTTCCATCGAAAGCCCAAGGCCCAGCCAGCAATTGGGGTGCACGGCAAAGCATAGACATCTGGCCGGTCGGGTTAAAGCCTGTCGGCACCCCGCGCATCGGCGCCCGGCTCTGGCGCGTGATCGGGCATCCTGCTAATAAAGCGGCGGCCGGGGCCAAGGCGTCCCGCGGCAACGGAGCATAGGCCATGCGCCAAGCGACGGTCGAGCGCAATACCAAAGAGACCCGAATCACGGTGAGCGTCGACCTCGACGGCAGCGGTCGCTATGACGTCGCGACCGGGGTCGGGTTCCTCGATCACATGCTCGAGCAATTGGCCCGCCACAGTCTGATCGATTTGACCGTACGTGCCGCGGGCGACCTGCATATCGATTACCACCACACCACCGAGGATACCGGCATCGCCATCGGCACCGCGATTTCCCGGGCATTGGGCTCCCGCCGCGGCATCAGCCGATACGGCGCCGCGGTGATCCCGATGGACGAAACCCTGACCCGGGTCGCGATCGACCTTTCCAACCGCCCCTATCTGGTTTGGAAGGTCGGATTGGCCCGGCCCAAGCTTGGCGAGATGGACACCGAGCTGTTCAAGGAATGGTTCCATGCCTTCGCCCACGCCGCCGGCGCGACCCTCCACGTCGAAACCCTGTACGGCGAAAACAGCCATCACATGGTCGAATCCTGCTTCAAGGGGCTGGCGCGAAGCCTGCGTGCCGCCGCGACCGAGGATCCGCGCCACGGCGAGGCCGTGCCCTCGACCAAGGGCACGCTCGAGAAGTCCGTCGGCGCGGACGGCGGAGAGTCCTAGCCGGCCATGATGGTCTATACCTTTCACGTCGATCCCGACGCCGCGCGGATCGATGATGCGGTCGCGATCAAGGAAGGTTTCAGTTGGCTCGCCTTCCTGTTCGATGCCTTGTGGCTGCTCTATTACCGCCTGTGGTTCTGGCTGCTGGCGATCCTGGTCCTCGGAGCCGCGCTCAACTTCGCGAGCGAGGAGCGTATGATCGATCCGGCCAGCGCCGCCGCGGCCCTCGTGGCGCTGAAGCTCCTGATCGGCTTCCAAGCGAACGATTGGCGCCGGCGCGGGCTCGAACGCCGGGGCTACCGCCTGGCCGGGATCGCGACCGGCGCGGATCTGGAAAGCGCGGAACGGCGTTTTTTCGAGTCCTGGCGCCAGGGCGCGCGGCGCGCCGCCGCCGCGCCCGCCGGTCCATGACCGTCGCGATCATCGATTACGGCTCCGGCAATCTGCGTTCGGCGGCCAAGGCCCTCGAGCGCGCCGCCGCCGACGGTGGACTCGATACCGAGGTGCGGGTGACCGCCGAGGCGGATGTCGTGGCCGGCGCCGATCACATCGTCCTGCCCGGCGTCGGCGCCTTCGCCGATTGCATGGCCGGACTCGACGGCCTGCCCGGCATGCGCGCCGCCCTGGAACAGCGGGTCGTGGCTGGGGGGCGGCCGTTTCTCGGCATCTGCGTCGGCATGCAACTGATGGCCGAGACCGGCCACGAGCATGGCGCCCATGCCGGCCTCGGCTGGATATCCGGCGACGTGGCGGCTCTCGAGCCGGCCGATCCGGCACTGAAAATTCCCCATATGGGCTGGAACCAACTCGTCATCGAGCGTGCCCACCCGGTCCTGGCGGGATTGGCCAGCGGCGATCATGCCTACTTCCTGCACAGTTACGGGTTTCGTTGCGCCCGCCCGGCGGATCGGGCGGCCAGCGCCGATTACGGCGGCCCGATCGCCGCGCTGATCGGCCGTGACAATTTGGTCGGGACCCAGTTCCACCCTGAGAAGAGCCAGAAATTCGGCCTCGGGCTGCTCGGCAATTTCCTCCGCTGGCGGCCGTGATGCCCGAGATCACCGTCGCGCCGGCCGGCAAGCTCAGCCGTGGCGATCTCGCCGATCTGTGCGACGCCACGATCGAAGCGATTCGAGACGGAATCGGCTTCGGCTGGGTGCGCCCGCCCACCCATGAACGGCTCGAATCCTATTGGAAGGGCGTGTTGCTGGTCCCGGAACGCTCGCTGTTCATCGGCCGCCTCGACGGCACCGTCGCCGGCTCGGTGCAACTCTTGAAGCCGCCGCCCAATTTCGAGGCCGGAACCTTCGGCGCCGGGATCGATACCCATTTCGTGGCGCCCTGGGCGCGCGGCCATGGCCTTGCCGGCGAGTTGCTGGCGGCGGCGGAATCGGCGGCGCGGGATCATGGCTTCAGCGTCATGCGGCTCGACGTCCGCGCCACCCAAATCCGGGCGATCGCGCTTTACGAGAGTCGCGGCTACCAGCGCTGGGGCACGCTCGACAAATATCACATGGTCGACGGCGAAATGATCAGCGGTTATTTCTACGTCAAGGATTTGGATTGAGCCGGTGATCCTGTTCCCCGCGATCGACCTCAAGGACGGCGCCTGCGTGCGCCTGGTCCAGGGCGACATGAGCCGGGCGACGGTCTTTTCCGACGATCCCGCCGCCCAGGCGCGCCATTTCGCCGATTCGGGATTTGCTTGGCTCCACGTGGTCGATCTCAACGGCGCGTTCGCCGGCCGGGCCGTCAACGCCTCGGGCGTCGAGGCGATCCTGGTGGCGACCGGGATGTCGGTCCAGCTCGGCGGCGGCATCCGCGATCTGGCCGCGATCGAGGGCTGGATCGAACGCGGCGTGGCGCGGGTGATCCTGGGCACGGCCGCGCTGCGCGATCCCGAGCTGGTCAAGACCGCCTGCCGCCGATTCCCGGGCCGGATCGCGGTCGGCATCGACGCCCGCGACGGTCGTGTCGCCGTCGAAGGCTGGGCCGAGCGCACCCAGACCAGCCCCCGCGACCTGGCGCTTCGGTTCGAGGATGCCGGCGCGGCCGCGATCATTTACACCGATATCGGTCGTGACGGGGCGATGGCCGGCCCCGACGTGGCGGCGACGGCGGCCCTGGCCCGCGCCCTGACCACGCCCGTGATCGCCTCCGGCGGGGTCAGTTCCCTGGACGATCTCCGCGCCCTGAAAGACGTTGCCGATGCCGGCATCGCCGGTGTGATCTCGGGGCGCGCGCTCTATGACGGCCGGCTCGACGCGGCCGCCGCGCGCGCCCTGCTCGCGGCCTGAGGCGACCATGCTCAAGGCGCGGGTCATCCCCTGTCTCGACGTCAAGGACGGCCGGGTGGTCAAGGGGGTCAATTTCGTCGATCTGGTCGATGCCGGCGACCCGGTCGCCCAGGCCAGAATCTACGACGCCGAGGGCGCCGACGAGCTGTGCTTTCTCGACATCACCGCGTCGAGCGACAATCGCGACATCATCCTCGACGTGGTCGCGGGGACCGCGGACGTGTGTTTCATGCCCCTGACCGTGGGTGGCGGGGTCCGGACGCTGGACGATATCCGCGCCCTCCTGCTGGCCGGCGCCGACAAGGTTTCGATCAACACCCAGGCGGTGCGCGAGCCGGAACTGGTGCGCGCGGCGGCGCGAAAGTTCGGCGCCCAGTGCATCGTGGTCGCGATCGACGCCAAGACCGGGCCGGACGGCAAGACCGAAGTGTTCACCCATGGCGGGCGTCGGCCGACCGGCCTCGACGCGGTCGCCTGGGCCCGGCGCATGGCCGATCTCGGCGCCGGCGAGATTCTGCTGACCTCGATGGACCGGGACGGCACCAAGCAGGGCTTCGACATTCCGCTCACCCGCCCGATCGCCGACGCGGTACCGATCCCGGTGATCGCGTCGGGGGGCGTCGGCACCCTCGATCACCTGGTCGAAGGGGTCCGCGACGGCCATGCCAGCGCCGTCCTGGCGGCTTCGATCTTTCATTTCGGTACCCATTCCATCGCCGCCGCCAAGGCCCATATGAGCGCCGCCGGCATCCCGGTCCGAACCTGAGTGCCGGGTGCATGAGACTCTCCGCCGACAGGTAATCGGGAAAGGCGATGTCGCGGCGATCGACCAGACCGGTCTGTGCGCGGGGCGCGGTGCATCGACGGCGCCGGCGCCATCCGCCATCGCCAAGCCGCGCTCGGTCGACCCCGGGACAATGTAAGAAACGCCGAGACGCCAAACCTCGTTAGGGACAAGGCGGCGGCGCGGTCTCGTCATATTTGCGGAACAGCTGGAGCACGGCGCGCTGATATTCACGGTCGATTCCAAAGAGACCGGTGTAAGCGTCGGGCACCTCGGCCATGAGCGTTTCCGCTGGGCTGTCCCCCATGCGGTATGAGCACGCCACGCGCGCTTCCAGAAATGCCAGATAGTCCGACATACCGTCCAAGACCGTGCGATCGGCGACCAGGGGTCCGTGCCCCGGTATCAGCCGCCGCCAGTCCCATTTGTCCAAGGTCACGAGTTGCCCGCGCCATGTTTGAACGTCGCCGTGCGGGACCGTCGGCACACGACCGTTGAACACCAGGTCACCGGCGAACAAGGTCTTGGTCGCGCCATCGTAAACGACCAAGTCGCCGGGGGTGTGGCCGCCTTCGAAAATTTCGACATCCACGTCGCGATCGCCGAGGTCAATGGACGTCGCTTCGGTAATGGGATGGGTCGGCGCGCCGATCGTCGTGCCGTCCGTCCATGCGGCCCCGACCAGCTCGGTGACGAAATTCAGCAGGATATCGCCGTCACGCACCAGCATCGCCGCCGCGCCCGGATGCATGATCACATCCAAGCCGTGCTCCACGAAGACCGGAATTCCGAACGAGTGGTCCTGGTGATGATGGGTGACGACAACCGCTATTATGGGCCGGTCGGTGGTCGCGCGGATGGCATCCAGCATCTGCTCGGCATACCGGCGGGTTGGTCCCGCGTCGATCACCAACACGGATTTGGCACCGACAATGAAACCGGCGTTGGCAATATTGCCGCCATTGCTCGGCAGCAAATCAGCTTGTTCGCCCCAAAACGTGTAAACCCCGGGCGCGGTCTCGAACGGCGCGAGGCCATAATCCCCGGCCTGGGCCACCGCCGCCGACAACGCCATGGCGGCGGCGCTTCCAAATCGCGCCCAGCCGGACATCGCGGCCGTGCCGCGGGCGGCTACATTGCCGACGGTTTGCCGTCCAGTATGAACGCGGTCCCATCGGTATCTTCCGCGGTCACGCGCACACTCTGCTGGGTTTCCGGCAGATCAAACATGAAGACCGGGTTGGCCGCCACCGATGCCCACAGCACCATGCTGGCGAGACCGCCGAACTCATCGCGCACGGACAGGCGCTCGATATACTGCGCCGGGATCGCATCGCCCGCGTCATCGACCACCAACCCGGTGTGCATCGGGTGGCCGATCCTCACCTTGAGCCGGCTGCCGCCGTTGGTGCGCACGAATTGGCGCATCGCGATCTTGCCCATGGCCGCGCCACCAGCGGCGCCGTCGGGAGCCGAGCATCCGCCGGGAGTCATGACCAGAACCTGCTTCTGGACTACATGCCAGACGCCGTCGCCATCCATGATCGCCGCGCGCACGGGCGTCGACCGCTCCAAACGGATATCAAATCCGACCGCCTTGAACCCGCGCTGAGGATAAATGCGGGCCACGATCGGAAATGGATTGTTTTCCGCGAATAACGCGATTTCCGCGACCGTGTACGGCGTATGGGCAAAATTCATCACGACGGGAACGCTGAACGCTTCCTCGACTTGGTCTGGCACGACCAAGTATATGCTTTGATCGTAGACCACCTCCGCGCCATCGAATTCCATCTCCAGGATATCGCGCCAAACAGGCGAATCGAAGGGATCGGTGGCCTGCCCGGCGGCGCCCGCCGGCGCAAAAGTCGCGAAGCCGGCCGCCATCAGCGCCGAACAAGCGATCAATCGAAAAAACATACACAACACTCCTTTGCGAACATCCCCAGAGAGGTGGCCTCCGGCCATGATAGCGCCACCGGAGGGCCTGTCCAACAAGCATCCGGTGGCGCCGGCCCTGGCCTTGAGGTGCAAATTCGGCCATGAGCGCGGGTCAGCGGACGGACGATCGCCGCCGATTCTCCTTCCTTCCGGCATTCGAGGGCCGGAACCGGCTTTTCCGCGGATTTCGTCAGCTTGGTTCCAGACACCCGACCTGGACCAGAGCGAGCTTCGACGGGGAGTCATGACCGACAACCAGCGCTTGGCTTGCCGATGGAAGTGGAACTCGTTGCGCACCCCTTCGATCGCCGCCGCCAAGACCCCCATGAGCGCCAACCGCATCCCGGTCCGCACCTCGGTGGCGGTGCGTGACAGGGGTCGGGAAATCTGATAACCCCGGCCGATGCTGGCCCGGGGCGGCCGTCAATCAAGGGCGATGGTGATCTTGTGACCGACGCGATTCTCGATGCCATCTCCTTTGACGACGATGGGCTGGTGCCGGCGATCGCCCAGCAGCACGAAACCGGGGAAGTGCTGATGATGGCGTGGATGGACCGGGCCGCGGTGAGCGAGACCCTGGCCACCGGGCGGGTCTGCTTCTGGTCGCGATCGCGGGCGAAGCCTTGGCGCAAGGGCGAAACGTCGGGCCAGATTCAGCACCTGATCGAACTCAGGATCGATTGCGACGGCGACACCCTGCTGCTGCTGGTCGATCAGACCGGGGTCGCCTGCCACACCGGCCGGCGAAGCTGCTTTTACACCGCCGTCCGCGACGGTGCCGTGGTCGAGACCAGCGCCGTGCTGGTCGATCCCGAGCGGCTTTATGGCTAGCGCCGCCGCCGCCGGGGCCGAAGTCCTCGACCGCCTGTTCGAAGTGATCGAGAGCCGCCGCGGCGGCGATCCGGCTCGCTCCTATGTCGCCAGGCGCCTGGACCAGGGAACCGGGAAAATCGCCCAGAAGCTCGGCGAGGAAGCGGTCGAATGCGTGATCGCGGCGATCGCCGGCGATCGCCGCGCGGTCATCGGCGAAAGCGCCGACCTGCTGTTCCACCTGATGATCCTGTGGGCCGACGCCGGCATCGCGCCGGGCGAGGTCTATGGCGAACTGGCCCGCCGCGAAGGGGTCTCGGGCCTCGACGAGAAGCGCGCCCGCCACGTCACCGGAGATGAATGAGCGCCCGCCATGGCTTACGACAAGGACAACATCTTCGCCCGCATCCTGCGCGGCGAAATTCCGGCCACCAAGGTCTACGAGGACGACCATGTGCTCGCCTTCGAGGACATCGCCCATTTGGCCCCGGTTCATGTGCTGGTGATTCCGAAGGGCGAATACGTCTCCTGGGATGATTTCGCCGCCACCGGAACGGATGCCGAGATCGCCGCTTACGTGCGCGCGATCGGCGCGATCGCCCGCGGCCAGGGCGTCGCCGAGTCGGGCTATCGGGTGGTCAGCAATTGCGGTCCTCATGCCAACCAGGAGGTGGCGCACCTTCATGCCCATATATTCGGCGGGCGCCAGTTCGGGGGGGTTCGGCCCCGCGACTCCAACTGAACGGCACCCGCGTCAGCCGCCGCCGTGGAGGTTCATTGAGACCGGCGGGTCGGACAGGGCGCCAGCGGATTGCGCCCGTCGCATAGGCGCACGCCGGCGACGAAGCCGGCCCAACGCTCCAGCATATCCTTGGAGATCGGCAGCCGGTTCGGATCGAAGGCCGGCCCCCGCCAGGCCCGGTTGATGGCGTAGAGCGCGTCCCGGCCCTGGATGACCTTGAACAGGCTCACCGTGCCCAGGTTGTCGCCCTTGTTGCGCCCGCATGCCAGCACCCGCCGGGAGACCGCGTAGCCCTGGACGTGGCGAATCTCCGGCGGCGCCGCGCCGACCGGGTCGCAATTGCTCCGATAAAGCTCCAGCATGTTGTCCAGAAACTCATTGGGCTCGAGGCCGGTGACGCCAAGGAAAACTTGCGCCTGCACCATCTGCCGCCAGTCCTCGACGGTTTCACCGGGCGGCACGTATTGAACCACGAACATGTCGCGGCCGCGCTGCTGGTGGGCCAGTTCCCAGCCCTCCGGCGGGGTCATGATCAGGAATTCGTGGCTCTGGCTGGGCGCCTCGTCCTGGGCCCGCGCCGGCGGAACCAGAGTGACCGCGATCAGCCCCGCCGCGAGGCCCGCCACGAGGCCGCGCGGATTGATCGACGATCGCGGCATGGAGACTCCGGCGCGGCGATCCTGTGGGGCGGTCAGCATCGTCCAACCCTACATGCCCGATGGACCAACGGGAACGCCAAATCGTTCGGCTTGGTGACCGCGCGATCACGAGAAACGCCGTGAGCGTTGTCTCCAGGCTCAGAAGATCAGCACCTGGTCGGTGACGGCGGTGGCGGCGGCGAGGATGGCCATGGTGCCGCGTCGCGCGCCGGCGATGATTTCGTTGTCGCCGACACCGCGGGCATCCATGCAGGTCCCGCACAGCACCACCTCGCCCTTCGCCGCCAGAACCCCTTTCACCATCCGTTCGATGTTGTAATAGCCATCCGGGGTCTTTTGGTCTTGCTTCGCGCAGGCCACGGCATCTGCCATCAGAAAGACGGTGATTTGGGCGACCGGATCCTGTTTCGGGAGCGCGAGGGCGAGCCGCAGGCCGTTGTAGGAGCGCTCGGTGCCGTATGGAGGATCGTTGAGGATGAACAGATGTTTCATGAGGTATCTCCTTGATCGCCGCGCCCTTGATCAGGTCTCCGTCTCGCCCCGGTTGATCGGATAGCGGCCGATGGCGCCACGCAGGGGTTGCAGCAGCATTCGATCGAGCCTGAGATCAGTTTCGGTGCGGAACTGGTCGATCCCGATCGTCATGCCCCCATGGCCGTCCGCCGGCTGGGCGCGGTAGGTGCCGAACAGGCGGTCCCACCAGGGCAGGTTGAAGCCGAAATTGCTGTTGGTCTCTTCTCGAACGATCGAATGATGAACCCGGTGCATGTCCGGGGTCACCAGGACCCAGCGCAGCACGCGGTCGATTTTGTGGGGAAGGCGGATATTGCCGTGATTGAACATGGCGGTGGCATTGAGCACCACTTCGAACAGCACCGCCGCCGCGGCCGGCGCGCCCAGGGCGGCCACGACGGTCAATTTGAGGACCATCGATAGGACGATTTCGATCGGGTGGAAGCGGGCGCCGGTGGTGACGTCGAAATCGAGATCGGCGTGGTGCATCCGGTGCAGGCGCCACAGGGCCGGCACGGCGTGAAACAGCACATGCTGCAAGTAGATCACCAGATCCAGGACCAACAGGGTCACGATCGCCGACACCGCGAACGGCGGATCGATCCTGTGCAGCAACCCGAATGCCTGTGCCTCGGCCAACACCGCCGTGCCGGCCGCGGCGGCCGGAAACAGGAGGCGGACCAGGAGCGTATTGATCGCGACGACGCCCAGATTGGCGGGCCATCGACGCCAACGTGAAAATCCGCGCTCCCGCCTGGGCGCCGCCGCCTCCCAGGTCGCGACCACGGCCAGCACGCCGCCAAAGGCGGCCAACCGGATCAGGGGCTCGTGGGCGAGGATCAGTTCGGTCATCGCCGAATCTCGCTGACGGCGGGGCCGGCGGCGCGGTTCATCGTTGACAGCCTCCAATAAATCAATTCGGTCATCGCCGAATCTCGCTGACGACGGGGCCGGCGGCGCGGTTCATCGTTGACAGCCTCCAATTATTCAATATTATTCAATTGAATTATTGAATAATATTCCGAGGCTCGCGAATGTCAAGCGTCAGTCCCAAGAAGGCTCTTTTCGGTCAGCTCGCGGTGGTGGCCAAGGCGTTGAGCCACGGCCATCGCCTGGAGTTGTTGGAGTTCCTGGCCCAAGGGGAGCGGAACGTCGAGACGCTGGCCGACCTGAGCGGATTGACCGTGGCCAACGCGTCCCAGCATCTTCAGCACTTGCGCCGGGCGGGCCTGGTGGCCACCCGCAAACAGGGCCATTACGTGCTCTACCGGCTGGGCGACGACAACGTCATCGCGTTGATCGGCGCGCTGCGCGGCGTCGCCGAAGGCACCCTCGCCGAACTCGACCGGCTGGTCAGTCGCTATCTGCGCTCGAAAGATGAATTCGAGCCGGTATCGCCGGAGGAATTGCTGCGCCGGCGGCGCCGGGGCCTGGTCACGATCCTCGACGTCCGCCCGGCGGAGGAATATGCCGCCGGCCATCTGCCCGGTGCGATCAACATTCCGCTGAACGACCTCGAGCGCCGCCTGGGCGAGCTCCCCGAGGGCCGGGACGTGGTCGCCTATTGCCGCGGCCCCTACTGCGTGCTGGCGTTCGACGCGGTCGCCGACCTGCGCCGCCACGGCTTCAGCGCGCGCCGGCTCGAAAACGGGCTGCCCGAATGGAAACACGCCGGCCTGCCGGTGGAAGCCGCCTCCAAGGCCTGAACGGGACAACGGTCGGCACTGAATCGAAACCATGGCGGATGGTGAAAAATGAACATTCTCGTGATTGGCGGCTCATTCGGCGGACTGACCGTCGCCTATGATCTTCGCCGGCGACTGCGCAAACACGACTGCCGAATCACGGTGATCGCCAAGGAACGACGTTTTATCTTCATCCCCTCGCTGCCCTGGGTGGCGATGGGGAAGAAGTCCATCGCCGACATTTCCTTCGATCTCGAGCGGCCCCTCGAGCGCAAGGGAATCAGTTTCGTCGAGGACGCGGTGCTGCGAATCGATCCGGAACAGGGGAAGGTTCATACCGGGTCGGACAGCCACGACTATGACCATCTTGTCATCGCCACGGGTCACCGCAGCGCCAACGAAGCGGTGCCGGGATTGGGGCCGTTCGACGGTCCCGGTCACTCGCTTATGTCGCCGCCGGAGGCCGAGGAGGCGCGAGACACGTGGCGGGCGTTCCTTGAGGACCCCGGCCCCGTGGTTGTCGGCTGCGCACCCGGCGCGAGCTGCCTCGGCCCCGCCTACGAGTTCGCGTTCGAAATCGACCACATGCTGAAACGGCGGCGACTGCGCCACAAAGTGCCGATCGTCTTCGTGACTCCCGAGCCCTTCCTCGGCCATTTCGGGGTCGGCGGATTTGGCAAGGCGCAGCAGTTTTTCGAGGGTGAGTTCGCCCAGCGCGACATCCGCTATGTGACCTCGGCGGCGGTCACGAAGATCACCGCGGAATCGGTCGAACTCGCCGACGGCACGACATTCGAATCCCGCTATTCGCTGATCATTCCGCCGCTCGGCGGGGCCAGGGCGGTCGCCGATTCACCGGGTCTCGCCAATCCCAAGGGCTTCATCCCGGTCGACCGCCATTACCGGCACAAGGATTTCCCGAACATCCATGCGGTCGGGGTCGCGGTCGCCTTGCCCCCGGTCGAGGACACGCCGGTGCCGGTGAACTTCCCCAAGACCGGCCACATGACCGAGCAGATGGCCAAGATCGCGGCACGCGACATCGCGGCGGAGATTTCGGGTGGCGAGAGCACGTCACACGAGCTGATGGCCGAATGCATCATGGATATGGGCGGCGAGGCCGCTCACATGGTCGCCGATCCGGTTCGGCCACCGCGAAACGTCTCCGAAATGAGCAAAGGCAGGAGATGGCTCTGGGCGAAGAGGTTCTTCGCCAACTACTTCCTGTGGAAGATGAAACGCGGCGCCACGCGGAGCCCGAAATGGGTGTGGTGACCACGGCCCCGAAGATCGCCGCCGCTCATGCCGCGGCGCGGGGGCTGATGCGGCGGTAGCCGAGGGCCTCGGCGACGTGGCGGCGGCGGACGCCGTCGCTGGCGTCGAGGTCGGCGAGGGTGCGCGCGACCCGGAGCACCCGATGATAGCCGCGCGCCGAGAGCTTGAGCCGGTCGACCGCCTGGCCGAGCAGGCGCCGGCCCGACTCCTCGGGCGTCGCCACCGCCTCGAGCAGCTCGCCGTCGGCTTCGGAGTTGGTCCGGATCGGCGTCGGGGCCCGCGGACCCGCGGTCGTTACGTTATCATAACGATCTCTCTGGACAACGCGCGCCGCCGTCACCCGCTTGGCGATTTCGGCCGACCCCTCCGCCGGTGGCGGCAAGGTGAGGTCGGCGGCGCTCAAGGCCGGCACGTCGACATGGAGGTCGATGCGGTCGAACAACGGTCCTGAAATGCGCGACTGGTATTGAATCGCGCAGCCCGGGACCCGGTTGCAGGCCTGATCGGGATCGCCCAGATAGCCGCAGCGGCAGGGATTCATCGCCGCGAGCACTTGAATCCGGGCCGGATAGGTGACGTGAGCGCTGGCCCGGGCCACGGTCACGGAGCCGGCTTCCATGGGCTGGCGCAGCGATTCCAGCACCTGGCGGGGGAACTCGGGCAGCTCGTCGAGGAACAGGACGCCGAGATGGGCCAGCGACACCTCGCCGGGCCGTGCCCTGGGGCCGCCGCCGGTCATGGCCGCGACCGATGCGGTGTGATGGGGATCGCGAAACGGCCGCGCCCGCGTCAACCCGCCGTCGCGGAGAATGCCGGCGACGCTGGCGATCATGCTCACCTCCAGCGCTTCGGCCGCGTCCATCGGCGGCAGAATGTCCGGCAGGCGCGCCGCCAGCATCGACTTGCCGGCCCCGGGCGGGCCGATCATGAGCAGATTGTGGCCGCCGGCGGCGGCCACCTCGAGCGCCCGCTTGGCGGTTTCCTGGCCCTTGATTTCGCCCAGGTCACCACGCCGGGGCGGGTGCTCGGCGACTTTCGGCGCCGGCGCCGTGAGCACCTGGGTGCCCTTGAAATGATTGACCAGCGCGAGCAGGGAGTCCGGGGCCAGCACCTCGATCTTGCCGGCCCAGGCCGCCTCGCCCCCTTGAGGCGCCGGACAGATCAGGCCGCGGTCGCGGGCACTGGCGCCGATCGCCGCCGGCAGCACGCCCGGCACCGCCAGCATCGCGCCGTCCAGTGCCAACTCGCCCAAAGCAGTGTAGCCGGCGATGGCGTCCTCGGGTACGGCGCCCATCGCGACCAGCAGCGCGATCGCGATCGGCAGATCGAAATGGCTGCCCTCCTTGAGCAGGTCGGCCGGCGCCAGATTGACCGTGATCCGCTTGGGCGGCAGCGACAGTCCGAGCGCGCCGAGAGCGGCGCGCACCCGCTCGCGCGACTCGGCCACCGCCTTGTCGGGCAGCCCGACCACGGTGAACGCCGGCAGCCCCGCCGACATCTGCACCTGGACATCGACATCGACCACCTCGATGCCCTGGAACGCCACGGTGCTGCAGCGCGAAACCATGGGCCCTAGCCGCGCCGGGCCTCGATCGCGTCCCAGATGAGGGCGGCGAGCGAGGTGCCGTCGAACCGGTCGATTTCCTGGAGGCCGGTCGGCGAGGTGACGTTGATTTCGGTCAGGTAATCGCCGATCACGTCGATGCCGGCGAAAATCAGGCCCCGTTCCCTGAGGCTGGGCCCGATCGCGGCGCAGATTTCCCCATCGCGCGCGGTCAGGGTGGCGGCCTCGGCGCGGGCGCCGACATGCATGTTGGCGCGCGCTTCGCCCAACGCCGGCACCCGGTTGACGGCGCCAGCGGCGACCCCGTCGATCAAGACGATCCGCTTGTCGCCGGCGCGCACTTCCGGCAGATAGCGCTGGACCACGATCGGCTCGCGCGAGATGCTCGTGAACAGCTCGAGCAGGGCATTGAGGTTCTCGTCCTCAGGCGTGACGTGAAACACGCCGGCGCCGCCATTGCCGAACAGGGGCTTGACGATGATGTCGCGATACTCGGCGCGGAACGCCCCCACTTCGTCCATGTCGGCGGTGATCAGGGTTGGCGGCATGACCTCGGGGAAATGGGTGACGAACAGCTTCTCCGGCGCGTTGCGCACCTCGACCGGGTCGTTGACCACCAGGGTCGCGGGATGGATTCGTTCGAGAAGGTAGGTGGCGGTGATATAGGCCATGTCGAACGGTGGGTCCTGGCGCATCAGCACCACGTCGAGAAGGCTGAGGTCGAGCATTTCCGAAGTGCCGTAGCGGTGATGATGCCCGTGCTCGCGGCGCACGTCCAACCGGCGCGCGCGCGCCACCGCGCGCCCCTGGCGGAGCGACAGGTCGCGCGGCAGATAGTGATAGAGCTCATGACCGCGCCGCTGCGCCTCGAGCGCCAGGGCGAAGGTGGAATCGGCGTCGATATCGATCGCCTCGATCGGATCCATTTGAATGGCGACGGTCAAGTTCATGATCACTCCGCCCGCGCCGGATCGTCGGCCAGCATCACGTGGCTGATCACCTTGCGGACATTGGCCACCATCCCGGCATGGCCGACCACCCGGTCGATCTCGGCTTGGCTGCGGGCGATGCCGATCAGGTAGACGACGCCGTTGTTGGTGGTGATCGTGTAATTGATGTCGGCGATCCGGGCGTCGGTCAAGATCTTGCCCCGGAGCTTGGTGGTGATCCAGCTGTCACGGGCGAAGGTGGCCGCGGCCGACGGCGCGCGCACTTCGATTTCATTGATCACCTCGCGGACATCGTCCAGGTCTCCGGTCATGGCCGCGGCCTGATCGCGCAACGCCGTGGTCGCGATATTGCCGGTCAGCAGCACGCGGCCTTCGACCACGTCGACGCTGACCGCCCGGAACACATCGTTGAATCCGGCGTCCATCAAGGCGCCGTTGACCGCGAGCCTGACGCCCACGTCACTGAACGCTTCGCCGACCGGACGTTCCTGGACCAAGGTCAGGCCGGCGGCCGAGCCGACGCCGACGGCGGTGCCGATCCGGGTGCATCCCCCGGTCCCGGCGACGCAGACCAGGATGCCCAGCGCCACCAACCCGTGGCGCCACGGTTCGCAAAACCAAATCCTCGGCTGGAGCCTGGTCACCATCATCGGCCATCGCTCATGCGCCCATCGCCCATGCGCCATGCGTCGGTCAAGTGGGTGGGCCAAAAGAACCGCAACGTCGGCGCCGGTCCGACCAGCATCACGTCGAACCGGCCAAAAAATGCGCCGATTTCCGGGTGCCGCGCAAGATACATTTCGGCGGCCCGGCCGATCCGTCGCCGCTGGCCGGGCCGGGACGCCAGGGCCTCGGCGGCATCGCCGCCGCGCGCGCGTCGCGCCTTGACCTCGATAAACGCGACAACCCGACCGCGGGTGGCGATGATATCGATCTCACCGACCGGCACGCGCCAGTTTCGGGCCACGATTCGCCAGCCGCACAAGCGCAGCCGCCACCGGCAGGCCGCCTCGCCCAGGCGGCCGAAGCGCACCGCGCGCCGCCGCCGGGCCCGCGCCGGCGCCCAATTCATGTCACCCCGCGCCGCCACGCTTCAGGGCGACGGCACGGGCGTAGAGGGACTTGCGCGGCAGACCGGTCGCTTCGGCCACCGCCACCGCCGCCGGGCCCGGCCGCATGGTTGCCAGGGCGGCGCCGAGGAGCTGGTCGGACGCGTTTGTTTCGATATCGGAATGAATAGTCTCGCGAGGCGGCGGCCCGATCACGATGGTCACCTCGCCCAGGGGCGGATGGCCGGATTCGGCGCGCTCTTCCGCGATCGCCGTGGCGAGCGAGGAGAGGGTGTCGCGGCGCACCTCTTCGTGCAGCTTGGTCAGCTCGCGGGCGATCGCCGCCGGGCGGGGGCCGAACGCGGCCGCCATATCGGCCAGGGTCGCGACCAGCCGCCGGGCTGATTCCATCACCACCAGAGTCGCCGGAATCGACGCCAGTTCGCCCAGCGCCCGCCGGCGCGCCGATGCACGCGAGGGGAGGAACCCGGCGAACAAGAACCGATCGGTCGGCAGGCCGGCGACGCTCAAGGCCGCCAGAACCGCGCTCGGGCCCGGAATCGGCACCACGTCATGGCCCGCCGCTATGGCCGCGGCCGCCAATCGGTAACCGGGATCCGAGATCAATGGGGTGCCGGCGTCGGACACCAGGGCGACGGACTCGCCGGCTCCGATCCGCGTCAACAGGCGCGGGCCGGCGCGGGCGGCATTGTGGTCGTGGTAACTGGCCAGACGCGCCTTGATATGGTGAATCGCCAGCAACTTGGCGGTGCGCCGGGTGTCCTCGCAGGCGACCACATCGGCGCCGGCCAGAACCTCCAGGCCGCGCAAGGTCATATCGCCGGCATTGCCGATCGGCGTGGCGACGATATAGAGCGCCGGCGCCAGTTTACTTGGCCGCGCGCCATCGCTACCCTGCTCGGGGCCGCGCCGCGCTCGTCCTGATCGGGAGCCCAATGTCGATGGTGATCTGGAACCTGAACTCCGCGCCGCGGCCGGCTCTCGCCCGGCGGGTGCCATCTTTCGCGTCATGCCTGGTGCTCGCCATGCTTGCGGGCTGCGCGCCTCCGAGGGTAGCGCCAAGCCAACCCTCGGCGCAACCGGTCGCGGCGGAGACCGAACCGGCGTTGGTGGAGGCCGCCGATCCTGGCCAAGGCGGCGAAGACGATCAGCCGGCGCCCACCGAAACCACGGCCGCGCCGAGTATGGACGCCGAAGCCGAGGCACCGGCTGCCGACCCCGCCACGCCCCCCGTCGCCCCCCCCGCCGCGTCCAAGGACTCGGTCGCGGCCGCCCCGTTGGCCGATCCGGACCCCGTCGCCGAGGGCCCGCCGGCGGTCAAGGTCGGCCTGCTCCTGCCCCTTTCCGGCCCGGCCGCCGCTCTCGGCCATGCCATGCAAAACGCGGCCCAGCTGGCCTTGTTCGATACGTTTGCCGAACGCCTGGTGCTTGTGGCCAAGGATACCGGAGGCACGCCCGACGGCGCCGAACGCGCGATGCGATCGGCGGTGGACGACGGCGTCGCGGTCGTGCTCGGGCCCCTGTTCAACAGTTCCGTCCGCGCCGTGGCGCCGGTCGCACGCAGTCATGATTTGCGCATGGTGGCGTTCTCGAACGATCGTTCGGTAGCGGGAAAAGGTGTTTATTTGCTGGGGTTTACGCCTGCACAGCAGGTTGCTCGTATTGTCGCCTACGCGAGTGATCACGGACACCGGCGAATCGCCGCCCTGATTCCCGAGGACGATTATGGCAACGCCGTCGTCACCGCCTTGTTCGACGCGGTCCAATCGACCGGCGGCCAAGTCGACCGGATCGAATTCCTGCCCCCCGATGACGCCGACGTGACCGAGGTCGTCCGCAGGTTGGCGCGGGCCGGGGATAGCGGACCCGAACGTTCGTTCGACGCGGTGCTTATTGCCGCGGGCGGGCAGCGATTGCGGGCGATCGCGCCGCTGTTTCCCTATTTTGATTTGGATACCAGCGGCGTCCGCCTGCTCGGCACCGAGTTGTGGCATCGGTCCGAGATACTGGGTGAGCCGGCGATCGTGAACGGCTGGTTCGCGGCGCCGCCGCCCGGCCAATGGGAGCAGTTTCAGGACCGCTACCGGAGTCAGTTCGGCGCCCCGCCGCCGCGCCGGGCCGTGCTCGCGTATGACGCGGTGGCCCTGGCCGGAGCGTTGACCCGTGTCCCTGGGGCTGATCAAGCCGACCCCGGCGGCGCGTTCGACGACGCCCAGTTGACGACGCCCGGCGGCTTTATCGGCACCGAGGGTGTGTTTCGGTTTCGGGCCGACGGAATTGCCGAGCGCGGCCTGGCGGTCTATCGGGTCACCACTGGAGGATTCGAGGTCATCGACCCCGCCAAGACCGATTTCGGTGCCGGCGCGTTCTAGGAATTGGCCGGTGCCTGGGTCGCGCCGCTCGGCCTAAAAGATGCGGTCGATCCCGCCCTCGGCCGCGCGCCGGCGCCGGGTCAGTTCGGTATATTTGTCCAGGGCCGTGGTCATCGCCGCCGAAATATCGAACGGGCGCAGGGTTTCGGCGGGTATCGTTACATATCCGTTTTGATCTGGCGATGACGGGGCCGTGGGCTTCCGCTCGGCCCGGTCCCGCGCGCCCGGAAGGCTCGCCAACAGTTCCGCCCACTGAGTCTCGTCGAGGGTCGGCACCGCCGCTTGCCGGGCCTCGGTGGCCGGGGGCCGCCCTGGTTCCATGGGCGAGGGCTCGGATGCCTGGGGCGGCGGCGCCAAACGGGATATTGCCACCGCGTCGGCCCCGGCGCGCTCCGGGACGGTGGCGGCCTCGAGGCCTGTAGCGCCATCTTCGTCCAGCCAAGGTAGGCCCGCCACCTCGACACCGCCCGCCGAATCCGGGTCGGGGTCCGACTCGAAGCCGAGCGCCGCCAAGGCATGGCCGCCCATGTCCTTGCCGGTCGCGTCCTCGACCCCGATATCGATGGCGGCTCTGGTGATGCCCAATGCCGCGCCAAGCGGGCCGCCGCCGAACAGGGCCGCGCCGATCAGACGCGGGCCCGGCGCGATCCGGTCTTCGGTCAGTTCCCGATAGAGGGTCCCGATGACGGGCAAATGGTGGAGCGGATTGAACAGATCGACGAGATCGTCGAAGGTAAAGCCATCCTCGCCCCAAAAGCCGGGACCCTCGGCCGTCGCCGCGCTCGGCGCCGTCGATTGAGCCCGGTAAAGCTGGGCGGCGCCCGAATAGGCGACCTGTGGTGAGCCTGAGACCATGGCCATCTCCTCGCCACCGCCCATGCAAGGCCCGGGCCAGGATATGCTGGCCAGAACCGGGCGATTCCAGCCCCTATCAACGCCCGAACGGGCAGCTTTTGCCGACCCCCGGCAGCGTCGTCCCGGCGTCATCCGTGGTTTTTCCGGGCATCAATCAGTCCTTGCATGTTGATCGACAAGCTGCCGAATATCATCCTCGCGCGACATCCGACCGCCGGACCTCGGAGTGGGATCCGGGACCGACATCGGCGCGAGGCCGTTAAGGGGCAAGGAAATACCTCCCACGAGCGAGACAATATATTCCGATGCTCGCCAACCTGTCGTGAACCGGGCACTATTTGCTGATTCCGACCGCGCGAGGCGCTGCGGAACCGCCACCGCCCGGCCGGTCCCAGACCATGCGTGAAGGCCATGCGTGATCTGGGCCGGACCCTGATCGCGGCCGCCGAGCGCGGCCCCGGGGCCGAGGCGATCGTCGACGGCGCCCTCCGGCTCAACTACGCGGACTGGCTCGACCGGGTGCGCCGTTTGGCCGGAGGCCTCGACCGGGCCGGGCTGGGCCGGGGCGATCATCTGGCGAGCGTGCTGCAAAATCGCTGGCAGGCGGCGGCGCTTCACTGGGCGTGCCAATGGCTGGGCGTGATTTCGACCCCGCTCAACTGGCGTCTGACCCCGGCCGAACTGGACTATTGCCTGACCGATTCGAAGGCCCGCGCGGTGGTGTTCGAATCGGCTTCCGCCGCGGCCGTGGCCGGGGCGCCGCGCGCCGCCGTGCTGCCCCGTATTTCCATCGACGGCGCGCCGGGCGCCAGCGGCGCTTTCGGAGCCCTCCTCGACGGCCCGGCCGCGACCGACCAGCCCCGCGCCACGCCAGAGGACGTGTCGATCATGCTCTATACCTCCGGGACCACCGGCCGGCCCAAGGGGGTTCCGCGCCGCCATCGGGCCGAGCGCGCGGCGACGCTGGCCCATGTCGCCCAGAATGGATATCAGCGCGGCGAACGGTGCTTGGGCGTGATGCCGCTCTACCACACCATGGGCGTGCGCGCATTGCTGGCAATGGCGTTGGTCGATGGCTGTTTCGTCTGCCAGCCGCGATTCGACGCCTCCGAGTCCCTGAAGCTGATCGCCGCCGAAAGACTCACTTGCCTCTACCTGGTGCCGACCCTGTATCACGACCTTCTCGGCCAATCCGGGTTCGATCCGTCCGCCGTGGCCACCGTCCGGCGGCTCGGATTTGCCGGGGCGCCGATGACGGAGGGGCTGCTCCAGGACGTGACCGCGGCGTTCCGACCCGAGCGCCTGGTCAATCATTACGGCTCGTCGGAAATCTATACCTTCACGGTCGAGCCCGAGGCGGCGCGGAAACCGGGATCGGCGGGCAAGGCCGGACTCAACCAACGCATCCGCGTTGTCCCGCTCGGGACTCGCGATCCGGATCGGCGCGCGGCGCCTGGGGAGAATGGCGAAATCATCGCCGATCTTGCTTCCGATGAAGCGTTCGAGGGCTATTGGAACCGGCCCGACGCCGATTCTCGGGCCATCGTCGGCGATTGGTATTTCACCGGCGACACCGGTTTTTTCGATGCCGACGGCGACTTGTACGTGACCGGGCGGGTCGACGACATGATCATCACCGGAGGCGAGAACGTCGCGCCGGTCGAGGTCGAAAGCGTCCTCTCCCTCCATCCCCTGGTTGGCGAGGTCGCGGTCGCCGGTGTCGCTGACGAACGCTGGGGCCAGCGCGTCACCGCCTTCGTGTGCCGGGCGGCGCCGGTCACGGCGGAGGAGCTCGATGCCCATTGCCGGAACTCCGACCTGGCCGCGTTCAAGCGGCCGCGTGCCTATGTGTTCGCCGCCCGCCTGCCCAAATCGCCGACCGGCAAGGTGCTGCGCCGGGAACTGGTTGCCGGGACCTATGATTTGGAGGAGGATTGCTGACCGGGGCACAGAGGATTCTTTTTGTCGCCGCCATGGCGGTGTAAGCTCATCGGCGGGAATAAGCGAGGGAGCGGGCGCGTGCCGGCGCCCGTCAGGCGATGGACCCCAAAACCACCGAAAAACGCATTCTGCTGGTCGAGGACGATGACGCCCTGCGCCAGTCCCTGGCCGATCAACTCCAGCTGCACGAGGAATTCGAGACCATAGAGGCGACGACCGGCGCCGACGCGCTCGAGATCGCCAAGACCCAGCGATTCGACCTCATCCTGCTCGATATCGGCTTGCCGGATTTCGACGGTCGCGAGGTCTGCCGGCTGCTGCGCCGGATCGGCCTCAAGACACCGATCATCATGCTGACCGGGGCCGACAGCGAGTCCGACACCATTCTGGGCCTCGAATCGGGGGCCAACGATTACATCACCAAGCCGTTCCGTCTCGGCGTGCTGCTGGCCCGAATCCGCTCCCAGCTTCGCCAGCACGAGCTGACCGAGGATGCCGTGTTCCCCATCGGCCATTACACTTTCCACCCCGGCGCCAAGGCCTTGATCGACGCCACCGGCGACCGCAAGATCAGGCTGACCGAGAAGGAGACCGCGATCCTCAAATATCTCTACCGGTCCGGCGGCAAGGTGGTCGGACGCGACGTGCTGCTCGACGAGGTCTGGGGCTACAACGCCGCCGTCGCCACCCACACCCTGGAAACCCATATCTATCGGTTGCGCCAGAAGATCGAGATCGATCCGTCCAACGCCCAGATTCTGCTGACCGAAACCGGCGGCTATCGCCTCTGCCGCTGATACCAACCGGCATTGAGTGAAACTCATTGCAGGTTGGCAAGCGCGACGGCGCGCCCGAGCTTATGCGAGGAAAGCCTGCGTGGCG